>JBFZEZ010000001.1:0-6223 GCA_041306585.1 Spirochaetota bacterium
CATGAAGGTCAATTGTTATAATTTCAGGAGCAAGGGATGCCAGAATGGCAGTCGCAAAGCCTGAACCCGTACCTACTTCAAGAATGCGCCAGTCTTTCGCTGGGGCCAGCAGTTCAATCATGCGCGCCATGATAATGGGATCATCGCTTTTCTGCCCGCACCCAATTGGGACAAGTTCTTCACCATACACCTTGTCAGCGAATACCGGGTCGAAAAATTCCGCCCGGTCAATCCCGGAGATGATATTGATAAGTTTTTTTTCGATGTTTTTTTCTTTAAATTTTTTTAAAAATTTTTCCCTGGCTTTGGACATGAACCCTCGTTTAATTATTATTGAAATTATTTTCAGCCATTCCCCTTATTATGGGGCGTTGCGCCTCTATTATTCGACCAGCTTGATCAGATATGTCAGAAAATAATCTGAAATGAGGATGAACATAGATGACTTAACGACCGCCTGTATCGTCGATTTCCCGACCCCTTCAGCGCCTCCTTTCGTGTTGAATCCCTGGTAGCACGATATTATCGCGATTTCAATGCCGAAGAAAAATGACTTAACCAGCCCGGATATAAAATCACCCAGACTGAGGTACGTCAATATATTATCGATATATTTATCGAGTGTGATATCGAGCGAAAAGTAAGCTATGAAAGCCCCTCCGAGAACCCCCACTATGTCGGTTATGATGGTGAGCGCCGGGGTCATGATAAGGCATGCAAGAAAACGGGGGACCGCAAGGTATTGGATCGGATTTGCGTATAACGTTCGTAATGCGTCGATCTGTTCGGTCACCTTCATGGTGCCTATTTCGGCTGCGATCGATGAACCCACGCGTCCGGCAAGGAGCAGTCCGGTGAGGACTGGGCAGAGTTCCCTGAACATGGCTATGGTAACCGCGCTTCCGATGAATATTGATGATCCCGACATGAGGGAGTTCATGGCGTTTCCAATCTGATAGGCCATGACCATCCCGGTGAAGAAGAGAGTAATGGCGGTCACAGGTATCGATTTATAGCCGATTTCAAGCATCTGCAGGAGCACATTCCTGGCATCAAAAGGGGGACGGAATGTCCACTTGATCGTGTCGACAAAAAAAAGAGAGTATTTACCGGTAGCGGAAAAAAATTCCTCCGCTCCCTGGTAGATGCTATTGGATATCATGGTTTGGATGGGTTTCATCATATGAATATGTTTTAGCAAGGTCCCCAAATTTCGTGTATTTGTCCCAGAACATGAGATCGACGTTTCCAACAGGGCCGTTCCGTTGTTTTGCTACTATAATCGTCGCAATCCCTTTTTTTTCGGAGTCCTTTTTTACTTTGTCTTCACGGTAGATAAACATGACAACGTCAGCGTCTTGCTCAATTGCGCCGGATTCGCGCAGGTCGGCCAGGGTAGGGATCTGATCGGAACGAGTCTCGACCGCCCTGGATAGCTGCGAGAGCGCGATCACAGGGACCGAGAGCTCCCGTGCGAGCTGTTTGAGGAAACGGGAAATTTCGGCTATTTGAAGATGGCGGTCCATCCGGGCAGAGCCGGATATGAGCTGGAGATAGTCGACCACGATAACGCCGAGCTCTTGTTTTTGGGCCATCCTGCGTGCCTTGGCCCTTACCTGGAGAATGTTCATTGACGGCGTATCATCTATGTATATCGGCGCCTTTGATAGCTTTCCTGACGTGATATGGAGCGACTTCAGTTCTTCTGAGCTGATGTGACCGGTACGCACCCTCTGGGAATCGACCATCGATTCGATGCAGAGAAGGCGCATCGCGAGCTGGTTCGCAGGCATTTCAAGGGAGTAGAACAGGGCCGCTTTTTTTTCACGGAGCGCGATATGATTGATCATATTGAGTGCCAACGCCGTTTTTCCCATACCAGGGCGGGCGGCGATAATAATAAGTTCTGATCCGTGAAAACCGGTGAGCATTTCGTCGAGGTCCTTGTAACCTGAACTGATTCCGGTTACGGTGCGCTTTGTCTCATACCAGTTTCCTATATCTTGAAGGGTAACGTGGAGAACATCATCGATGCTTTGGAAATCTGATATGATTCGTTTATCGGTTACCGCGAATACTTCGCGCTCAACCTCATCGATCAGCTCGTCGGTCTCGCGGGTGGCATCATAGCATTTTTCGACTGATGTGGTGCAGACATCTATAAGGGTGCGCCTGAGGCTCAATTCCTTTATGCGTTTGGCATAGTATTCAGCATTGGCCGATGTGGAAACCGCACGGTATATTTCAACAAGAGCCGAATCCCCGCCGATTTTTTCGAAATGTGAATGATCTACCAGACGTTGTTTAAGGGTCGTCAGGTCGATGGGAAGGTTTTTCTTTTCAAGCTCGATGATCGACTCGAATATAAGACGGTGCTTGTCGAGGTAAAAATCTTCGGGCTCAAGGATTTCGGTAACCTTGAACAGTGCTTCGCGGCTCAAGAGCGCTGAGGCCAGGCAAGCTACTTCGGTCTCAACATCCTGCGGCGGAAGCCTATCCAAGGTCATGAGGTTACTCCTTGTCGACGATTACTTTGATGTTGCTGGTCAAACCTTCATCGAGCTTCACATGCACCATGTATTCGCCGGCCATTTTAATCGGGTTATCAAGGTGGATTTTTCTTTTATCGATGGTATGTCCGAGCTCTTTCAATTTCTTGGAAATATCCATCGCTGTCACTGATCCGAAAAGTTTTCCCTCTTCACCGACCTGAGCTGCAATCTTGATTTCAAGACTTGAAATGCTCTCGGCGATTTTTTCGCTTTCTTTTTTCCGCTTCTCTTTTTTAAGTTTGATGATTTTTTTCTGGTGTTCCATCACCTTTTTACTCGACTCGCTGGCAACAATGACCAGGTTCCTGGGAAGAAGATAGTTCCTCGCGTAACCGTCGGATACATCTTTTATGTCCCCGGCATCGCCGAGATTCACGATATCTTTTTGAAGAATGACTTTCATGGCTTACTCCTCATGTTTTTTCATATTCATTTAATTGTCAAGACCGGTCGCCTTTGTTTCCCCGTTTTTTTTCACATTCAGTTTTCTAAAATCGGCCCACAAATCGAGTGAACCAAACCCGGTCAACAGCACCGAGAAGAAAACAATCCCGCCTCCGCCGAGCATGATCATCAGGGCGAACAACATCGGAATAAGAAATTGGGGCAGGCCCTTTTTTATTATAAAAAATTTAATCACCCCGATCGCCTGGATGAAATACAGTACAGACGCGATTAGGGCGCAATTTATTGCAATTGTGTGAAAAAACGCATACTTTTCTGCGTTAATAAATAACACTGTTCCCCAGTTCAAAATCAGTACAAAAATGAAATAATCATTAAGTCTGAAATATTCAATCCCCTTTATTTGAAGGGGGATCTTTCTTTGTGCAAAAAAATGCACAAGTAATGGGAAACAGAAAGAAGCAAATATCAGATACGAAAGAAAATTTATAAAGGGCATTTTGTTCTTAATGAGTTCAATATTTGAATCAAACTCTTCAAGCATCAATTTTTTTTCTTCCGCCGGAATTTTGCTGTCAGCAATCATTTTAACTGTATATTCTTTCAATAGTGCCGCGGTATTGACGTTCTGAAACCGCTCCATATAGAAATGTGATCCGCTTGCAATCGCACCCATAATTGACGATGCAAGGATTATATACAGCGCAAAACTTTTTCCTTTTTTGAACAAGATCCCGGCACAAGCGCCGATAACAAAGGGCGCCAAAATAAATGGCGCTTCAAAACCTTGTATCAAAAAATATAAATAAAGAAGAGTCGCCGGGACCAGCATCAGCAGTCCTTTGTACTCCCATCGGTGTGTAAAGATCGCACATCCTCCGGTTATTAGAGCGCCAGTCACCAGTGTCAGGGTGAAAAATAGAAATGCAGCAATTATAATCACTTCGTTTATTGTTCCACGAATGGTAATAATGCTATGATACGGGCGCGTTTAATCGCCCGTGCGATTCCCCTCTGGTGCCTGGAACAGGTTCCTGTTACCCTGCGGGGAAGTATTTTACCCCTGTCTGTAATAAACCTTTCCAAAAGATCCACTTTTTTATAATCAATTGCTATATTTTTATCTAGGCAGAAGCGACAGACCTTTTTTCTGAAACGAGGGGTTCGCTGTCCCTGATCCTGGCGGCCGTCTTCAGAGCCTTCTCCGCGCGGTGGTCCGTCAGGCCTTCTGCGGCGGGGATAATCCTGCCGTTCCCTGTATTCGCGTGCAGGTGCCGGTGTCGGTGCCGGTGCCGCTGCCGCTGAAGTTGTGTCTGTAACCGCAGGTGCAGCAACCTGTTCGGGCTGCTCTAGATTTATTTCGGTGGATTTAATTTCCTCACTCATTGTTGTCTCCTGTTATCGGTAAACGTTTCGTAATTTCATTCTTAAACCAGGATTTCATGTGTATCTCCCGAAACTGGGATACCCGAATATGGTATCAATTATTTTTTTAGAAGATGCTGAAACCCGGAACCAGTCAGGCAAGGAATAATATGTTATCCCATGCCGGTTATATTAAAAAGGTATATCATCGTCAGAAAATGGATTACTTCCCATGTCGCTGCTTGGCGCAGAAAATTCGGGCGCTTGCGCTGGAATTTCGATCTGCTCATCACCGCTTCCTGTTCGAGGCGTGAGAAACTGAAAATTTTCGACCACGATTTCTACCGTGGAACGCTTGTTTTTGTCCTGATCTTCCCATGTCCTTTGCTGAATGCGGCCTTCAATGCCGAGCCGGTGTCCCTTCTTGCAGTACTGCGAAATGAGTTCGCCCAGCTTTCCCCATGCAACACAATTAAAAAAAGAAGTGTTCTCCTTTTTTTCACCTGATACTGAATAGGTCCTATTGTTGGCAATAGAAAAACTGGCGACTGAAGTCCCGCTCTGCGTATATCGAAGCTCGGGATCGCGCACCATTCGTCCTATGAGGATAACCCTGTTTAAATCACTTGCCATTGTTTATCCCCCTGTTTTAAGCGGTTTTTTCTTCGTCAAGGGCAATGAACATGTAACGAAGAATGTTGGGATTGAGATTGAATTCGTTGCCAATTTTTTTTACTGCGTCATATTCTGAATCAACAAGCATGAAATCGTAGTACCCTTCACGCTCTCCGTTGATCAGGTAGGCAAGTCTTTTCACTCCCCATGGATCTTCGCGAGTGATTGTTGCGCTGTTTTTTGTAAGGATTTCGCGTACTTTTGCCTTCAGATTGTCGAGGTCCTTATTGCGCAGAATAACGGTAAGTTCGTAGTGCTTCATTATGTCCTCCTTTCTATGGAATATACTGCTGAATACGTTGATTTCAGCAGAAAGGCGAACCAATCATCACAAAAGTGATTTTTTTTGCAAGAAATTTTTTTCTGTGAATAAATTATTAATAGTAACAGGTCATTTTTAGGGGGTAACAATCCATACCATGTCATTCCCGTGCTGACGGGGACGGGAATGACAAAAGAAGTCTTATTAAATCGTTAACCGCTTTAATTCACCTTGCAAAGCATTAATTTTTCTTAATCCAGGAGCACATCTCTAGTATGAATGCGCAAACACCAAATGTAACAATATCGCAGCAGGTTATAAACGACTTGTGAATCACCTGAACGTATATGCATAACCAACCTGGAAAGTGAATTCATTTTGCAATGCACGGTCGAAATTATCCCCGTAATTTGTCAGATAGGGAGTGATGCTGAAAGCAAATTGCATCATCCCTGGCCCCAGTTTTAAATCGTATCCCAAACCGCATGCTAACCCAAATTGTATCTGTCGCGATAACGATACATGACTTTTTTTCGTTGAGCTGTTTATATTACCGGTATGAGTAAAATCATCGAGCAAAACGAGAAGCTCTGGCCCGAATAAAATGAAAATGTGGCCGGGACCGACAGGGAATTTCGGTTTTATGTATATCGGGATTTCAAAACCGACATTTCTATATGATTGTTCGTATATAACTCCAAGTACTTCATATTCATCAGCATTTCCAATAAATGTAAAAAGAAATTCAGCTTGGAGGGATACATACTTGTGGAGATCAACGTCGCAATAGGGGCCTAAAACAAAATCAAATGCACCGATCAACGTGCCGTCAGCATCTTCCAAATTTTTTTCATATGAAGAACCCCTCCACCATCCCATGCCAAAACCGATTTTTCCCCCTAAGCTGACGATGGCAGCTGAGGATGTTGTCATCATGACAAAAATGAAGAAAGCAGCAATAGTA
>JBFZEZ010000002.1:0-5228 GCA_041306585.1 Spirochaetota bacterium
AATAAACGATTGTTCCCCCAGTAATTGTCCCCCTGAGGTCCACACCTCGACCCGATATTTCCCGGGTCCCTCCATGGCTTTATGCCATGACCAGGTCCCGAAGCCGTAGTCGTATCCACCTATGATTTCCGACAGGCTCACGGTAAAGAGTTTTTTCCCTTCAAAAAACCAGACGTGGTCAATTTTTTCCGCCAGCCCGCGCGGGGCGAATATTGAGGAATAGAAGTAAATTTTTTCAAGGTCTTTAACAGACCGTGTCCTGTAGGGATTCACCGGCAGGTGCTTTTCTATGTTCTCGCAGGCGGTTGCACGCATCAATTTGAGCGGGGATGGCGGGATACAGCTCCTTCCGAAGAAGAGAATTGCAATGACTGCAGCCACAACGCAGATGAATTGTATGGTGTTGCGGAAGTTTTTTAAAATATTCATGTGCGGGTATATGTATAATGTAACGGTCAGTGCGGCCACGCACAAAGCCAGGAGAAGGCCCCATATATTTCTCATTCCAAAGATGATGGGGAAAATGAAGTTGAGCACGCAGAAAAAAGTGAGGGCATAAAAAACAGCGCCCCCAGCGGGAGATTTGAGCACAAGGCGGTCATACAGGTACAACCAATTTGCGGTAACCCCAAGGCCGATCAGCACCGGAGCAAAAAGCATGTTGCGGGATAAAAAAGTCATCGATTCAAAGTAGAACGGGATGACGAAGAAAAGCATGTCATTAAGGGCTATTAGGAGCGCCATGTCCCAGACTTTATAAATAAGGGTTGATTTCTCATTTAACAAATACAGGCGGAAGCCAATATAAATAAAAGCGAAAAGAAAAAGGGTAATTGCAATAGGGGCGTGCCCCTGGCCTTTTCGGAGAAGAAAAATGCACAGAATGCTTATGATCAAAGCGAATATCGGCTGGAGGCTGAGAATGCGTTTCAGCCCTTTAGGCTCTGATTCCAGTATAATGAGGATATAATGCTGTAAACCGCTGAATCCCGGAGGGGATTCCTTGCGGAGCGGAAACCCCTCTGTGTAAAAGTTTAAAATTTTTCTCAGCACATTCGTTTTTTATTCAATGACAAACATTGCAGCGGCAACAACTGTTGTCCACAGGCCGTTCTTGTTTCCTTCGGCGGATTGGCAGATATTGCTGGTCCGGAATATATTTCCGCTTGCAATATACATCTGTTTCCGTTCGTCCCATGCCGAGTTTGGATCAAAGGGTATGCCAAGTGTCGTTGCCAGCATCGTTGCAGCAAGGTCTTCAGCATATTCTCCTGATATTTTGGCAGTTTCACCAAAGGTGTGGTGCTCTGAGAGATATCCGTAATGAGAACTATCTTTAGGCGTTGCGATGCCGATTGCGGCTGAAGTAAGCCGATTCGGTTCATTGGTTTCATTTCGAGCCATGACGCAATAAATGATCTGGCCGGGTTTCAGGTATTTCAGTCCTTCTTCCCTTGTGATAATTTTGCAATTGGGTGGGAAGATGCTCGAAACGTATACAAGGTTGAATTTTTCTATCCCCGCATTTCTGAGGGCTGCTTCAAAAGAAGCAAGTTTGTCTTTGTGTACACCAACACCTTTTGTTAAAAATATCTTCTGTGCGACCATTTCACCTTTCACTCTACGATTTTTGATTAGCTGACGATCCTGGGGGGATCGAAACAATAAAGCGATTAATGAAATTATTATACTATTATTTACAAGAACTTTTCTTTAGTTTTTCTTAAAAATTTCGTAACAGGTCATTTTCAACGGGTATCTATCCCTATCATCCCCGCCTGCACGGGAATGACATGGTATGGATTGTCACCCGCTGAATCAGGGTACTTGCAAAATTCATATGAGAAAAATATCGAATCAATAAAATGGTGCTCTTTAGCCAATTAATGTTGATTTTTCATCGAACGTATGTAAAATTTCATAATCTTGTGAATTGCAAATTTTTCTGGAGGTTGCCATGGATCAATATCAAAAAGTTTTATTCGTCAATGCACAATCCGGATTTTACCGCATCGACCGTTATCGGATTGGTGATTTTTTCGGGCCGGTTGATCTCGGGCTCCACCTGTCAGGCAATCATGGCAGTCTCAACCTGGGGACAGGCCTGCTTGCGGGATCAATTTTTCCCGGTTCAAACAGGCTCATTGTGTGCGGATTTTCGCTCTGCTGGGGAGGTTTTTATGTATCCTCCATGGGCGGAGCAGGGCTTGCATTCGACAACCTCGGGGTGAATATGGTGTCCATCGTGGGCAAGGCAGGGACCCCTTCAATCCTGTATCTCAACAGGACCCACGGGGAGGATATTGACGTGCAGATATACCCGGTAAATGTTCATAGCGTCTGGAACCAGGGGCGCGGCGGTTTCTATTCCCTGATCGATCATGTATACTCTGTATACGGAGGAAGTTATGTGACAGATCCGCGTGCCATAGCCGTAGGGCCGGCTGCCGGGTGTTCCGACATAGGTGCCCTCGGTTCAATACCCAGGGTGAAGGGAAAGCTGACTGATGTCGATACGTGGGCGGCCCGGGGCGGGTTCGGGACAAAGATGTTCCGCGAACACGGTATTGCCGCGATCATATACGGCGGAACATTCATCGACGAGGATTTTCGCGACAGGAAGGTCGCTGACCAATGGTTTGAAAACAAGTATAATAAAAAACTGGCTGCAAAGGACCTCGAGGCAACAACCAAGTACCGATATGATGAAAAATTTAATACCGGGGGCACCTTTGGGGTCAATTATGCGGGGATTGGTGGCCGTATTATGGCCTTTAATTATAAAACAATCTACATGGACGAGGGGGGGAGACTGGACATGCACAAACGTCTGGTCATTGACCATTACCTCCGGCAGTTTAACGAAGAAACGATTGCCGCTAAACAGCAGAAGACCTGCGGAGAACCGTGTGCGGCTGTATGTAAAAAAATGCACGGTGAATTCAAAAAGGATTATGAACCCTACCAGAGCATGGGCCCCCTATGCGGGATTTTCGATCAGCGTGCCGCAGAAAAACTTGCCCACCGGGCGGACATGTACGGCTTCGATGCCATTTCAATCGGCGGTTTCATCGCGTGGCTTATGGAATGCATCGCTGACGGCCATATCAAGCCTGAAGAACTCGGTGCCGCCGGAATACCGAAATTCACCCCTGAAAATTTTGATGCCGTGCGTGATTCATCGCATAATGCTGATATCGGGGTTCAGATCCTTGACGCGATCGTCGAGGGCCGCGGCATCGTCGATATCCGCGAGGGTGCGCGCAAGTTCGCCCGTCGCCTTGCCCGGGAACGGGGCCGCGAAGTGCTCGATACATTCGTGTATGTTTCAAGCGCCCGGAAGGGTTGGATGGTGCCCAACCAGTATTGGACCCCGGGGGTGCTTTCTCCAATGCCGATCATGGGGAAATATTACATGCATTACGGTACGGACTTCCTTCCTCCGCGTGAACTCGGGAGAAAGAACGCGGAACGATTGCGCATGGAACTCATCATGGACAATCTCGGGATCTGCCGTTTTCACCGTTCGTGGGCAGAGGAGATGGGGCCTGAAATCATCGGTTCACTCTACGGGATGAAGGACGCATTCATGGAATCGATTGCCTACACCGCGAGCAGGATCAACAGCAGAAATACGTCGGTATTCTGGGAGTCTGAAAGGAACTTCGATTTTATTTTTGAATTCATGAAGCGGCGCCGGCAGATCGATAAGGACCAAAGCCCTGAACTTGCCGAGTGGATTTCAGCTTTTGAAAAGGACAAGAAAGAAGCAGCCCTGAATTTCTGGTATGAAATTCATAAGGGGATACATGAGTCGCTGAGGGAATTCTGACAGGATAATGTGATAAAAACTAACCGGAAAATGCCCGTTCCATCTCCGATGGGGGAATTTTCTTCCCCCATGTGGAACATCGGATTAACACCTGGTGAGGCCTTTCAGCTTCAGTGCTTCATCCTGAACCCGTGATGTCAGTCAAGCCGGTACTGGTCTATGGTGCTGCTCAGGTCGCTGATGGATTTTTTAAGTTCCTGGGTGTTTCCCTGCTCTGTCTGGCTTTTCATCAGGGTGAGCTTACCCTTGATCTCTTTCAGCAGGCCGGAAACCGACTCCGACATCTGTTTAAGTGTCCTTGAAAAAACGATGAACTGATCGCCATCCCTGATGTCCGGGAACGGCTTGAAGATTTTATTCACCATGTCTTCAAGGGTCTGCGTAAACCGGTAGATTGGTCCCGCCAGTTTATGGGAAGCGAACAGTACGAAGCCGGCGATAATGACGGAAGATATGACGATGTTGATGATCGACAGCGTCAGAAGAATAGGGAAGAGCATATCGCGGAGATTGCTGTATGTAACATGGGCTGAGTACAGGTTCTTCTGAATTTCGCTGTTCAGGAAAAGAAACATGAGCGCTCCGAATACAAGCATGATGACCGCGTTCAGTATTACGAATTTTGCGATGAGGCGAAATTGAAACTGACGGTTGATGAGAACGATTTTTCTTCTATTTTGGTTTTCCATTGTTCCTCCTAATGGCATTTATTGCACAGTTGACCTTTGTTATTTTTTATGACTAGAAAGTATGTCATGTATTGCCTTTGTTTTTGGAAGATGCTTTCGTAAAGGCTTTCAGACCGCCACGGCGTAGAGTCGTTACGGTTGCTTCCGACGTCGTGGCATGTTTTGCATGCCATTTTTTGACGGTCTGTGAGCGGGCCGACTCCATCCGGGGGATCTCCCTCGAGCTTGATTCCGACTGGATGGTGGTTTCCCAGCCCTTTATGACATGTCATGCAATAGGTGTCGCATGCATATGCCGGGTTTTTCAGCTTGGCAGTATCGCCAGGGGAGTGGCATTTCATGCAATCCGCTGTTGAATTCACGAATGGATGTATGCGCATCGCATCCTGGTCGAGGGCTACTACCGCACCGAAGAATGCAAGTAAAACGGCAGGAACCAAAAATAATGATAATTTTTTTCTCATGAGGCTTCTCCTCTAAATTGATGTCACTACGGCGAATATATTTTTTTTGGTGATATTGTCTGAAATAAGGAATGCCAAGTTTCTGCTGGATTTTTACTTTTCTCATTTATTTCCTGCGCGTCAACGTCGAAGGAGATGAAAAGAGCCGCACTTGTGATTATGATTATTAACCCTTTTTTCATTCCAATAATTCCGTTATATTGGTCCCCGATTTTCAAGAATTGTGGATTTGTCTGTGGATTC
>JBFZEZ010000003.1:0-6261 GCA_041306585.1 Spirochaetota bacterium
AAAAATGTCGCTGTCAACTTTCGAGGCACAAAGGATGAGCTCATCGTTTCCGATGGAGCCCTGTATATCTTTTATATCGAAATCGATCGGGACCCCTGTCTTTCCTTGAAGGAGCGCCATCGAGGAGAGTGACTTTTTAGCTTCCCCGAAGCGAAGGGATGCACGGAATTCTCCCTTGTTTACGGCTATGCGTATCAGCTGGTCCAGCAGACCGAATGTGAGAATATCCGAGCAGTATCGTTTCAAAAGATGCGGTCTGGCGGCTAAACTGTTTAAAATTGTAAAACACTGATCTTCAATCTGCGAGAAGGGAGTTCCCGATCCGGGGGGGGAGCCGGCATATCCGCGGAGGGCCCGTTTTAATTGAATGATGTCGAGGATCAGTTGTTCATCAGTTCCTGATAACCCTGACTGCATTGCCTGCGGCAGCTCATCGATGGACTGATATGTGTCCATCAGGGCATTGAGGGTATGCCTCAAAATGCTGAAAGATAGTTGCGATGCATCGTCAGACATTTCGTTCAAGGGAACAGTGCGCAGCGCCCCAATTGCCTCCCTGAACCTTCCGAGGCGGGCAAGGATTTCCGCGTGTGAATACATGGCCTGGAGGAGGGGTTTTTCGAACCCAAGGGCGCGTAATTTTTCAAGGCGAATGTTTGAAATCAGGAGAGCGCCAGCATAATTATTATAATCGCAATATAGCTTTTGAATAATGGCAAGTGCAGGGATGTAATCAGCCCAAAATTTCCCGGCTGTGCCGCTGTTCAGGGCCATTGCATCAAAAAAAGGCAATGAGGATTCAGCCGCGTTGATGTTCTCGAAATATTGCAATGCATACATGAGGATGAGCGGGGCATATTCGGGATAATCAGCCTGCTCAAGGGGGAGACGTCGAATCTCATTCTTAACTGCATCAGGTTCATTCTGTGACAGTGGGATTGCGGTGATTTGTTTCAGGTGGGGCGGGGCATCGTGCTGTTCCGGCCGGACACCGGTAAGAAGGGCAATCTTCACATATTCCCTGTTTGAAATTGGAAAATCAGGTTTCCAGTTTTTAAGTATTTCCTTCGTACTCTTTAAAGGATTAAAAGCGTGAAAATATTCAATATAGAGCAATTTCAGCCGGTTGACCGGGAGTACATTTTTTTCGGCTCTGCCTGACCTGCTGTAATATCCGGATGATTCCTCCGGTTTACCATGTATCAGACTTGCAATACCCTTGAATAGTAAATAATCCTGGTACTCATCAATGGCAGGAACCAGGCGGTCCAGTTTTTCAATCCCCTGAAGAACATTTCCATAATAAAAATCAGAATATATATCGAGAATTCTGAATGAGGTAATTATGTCAGGAGACATCGAAAATTGCATCTCTGCTTTATAGAGCTCTTCCCGTGCTGATGCAGTTCCACCGTTAATGATATTCATCAATGTTGATTGATAGAGGTATTTGGCTTCATCAGGGGAATCGCTCAGATCGTGCCAACGGTTCAGGTGCGCCCGCGCTTCCGGCGCTTTTCCCTTGAGGAGGGCCTGTTCATATAAAGCATATTCGGTATCTGTCGCACCCTCTTTTATGCCTGGTAGAGTGCCTGAAAGGGCCCGGCCCTTACTGAATGTTATCACTCCGATCATACTTGATGATGAGTCTGTTCCCCGGATCGATGTAATGAGACCGGGGAGTATACCTGGATCAGTCGTGAAACAGGTCCGGCTAATCCTGGCATAAACCGCTGATTCTGCAAACAGTTTTATGGCATCATAGTCCCAGGCATTGAGGACTTTGATGAAAACAGTCGGCGACAGTATTTCATTCTTAAACAAATTACCCGGTGTTATGCGTTTATCATTCCCATCAGATGCTATAAGTTGATAGCGGGCAAAATCGGGATCAGCAGGGGGGGTCTCGTCAACGATAATTCCTGATGTAGCAAGACCGCGCACTATTCCGGAACCGGTATAGAGCGCCCGTTTAAATAAGATGGGGGCGCTTTCCCCGGTCGTGCTGATATGTTTGACCGAGGTAATTGCAGTAAATGGAGGAAATGTCTGCTTTTTCTCTGCAGCATTTTCAACAATGGATAAAAGTATTTCATTGAATAAAATACAAGTCTCCCCTTTTTTTGCATGCTCGTCAATATAATCAGAAACGCGTTTACCGGTATCATTGCCGTCCATCACCCCTATTTTTTTCCATGAAAAAGCGCCTTTGTATGCGGTCAGCGCGGTGAGGATCCCATCAGGATTTATAAAAGCATGGAGGATGATATCCCCGGATTGGGGTAGTGAAGGGCGTGAAATAAAAAGATACGACGCAAGGAGCGGACTCCTTTTTTTAATTGCCGTTGCGAGCGACGTTAGTTCCACCCGGCTCATGTCCAGTTCTTTCTCAACGCGCCGGATTGTTTCGCTTCTGTCGCTATGAATACTTTCCCGCACAGTATCGAGTGCTCCGGTGCGGGATTCAATTTCATTCAGAAGATCAAGGTATGCCCGATAATCATGAGTGTCCTGTTCCGATGAAAATTCAGGTGCTGAAAAATATATGGCGTAGATCGACCTGGCCTGTTCCCTCCTGTCAACGGCCGCGAAAGCTTTTCCCCATGAACCCTGCGCAGCAAGAACAGCGATATACCCCTCATACAGCCTGTCGACAACGTTTCTGCTTCCGGTATATAACAGTGGATTCTCTTCAATAAGTTCCAGTCCCTGTTCATAATATCGTTCAGCGACAGTCAGGTATTCATCCCCTTCTACTTCTTTTCCGTATAACCTGCAGAAATTGGCCAGGCGATGAAATGCAGAAAGGCGGAGGTCTGAGAGTTTGCTGCCGCTGACGATGTCACGCGCTTCAATGAGGGATGCATATGCGTTATCACTGCTGCCGAGCCTGCTCTGGCAGACCCCCCTGTTAAGAAGCAGTTTAGCATGGAGCCTTTTCATCCCTTTTACTTCGGCCACTGGAATTGCAATGTTAAACCTCTCCAGCGCTGCACTGTATAAACCATAGACAAGGGCATCATTCCCGCTGAACTCATCAAGAGAAAGGGTTTCCGCCATCTGCTGCGACGCCCTGCGCGAGTGGATTTCTGCAAGATAATATTTCAGGACACCTGAAGCTATATCGATTGAATAATTTTTTTCAGCGGCATCCTCCCTGATCCTCTCCCTGAGGGAATTAATTTCATCCGGGAGGAGTCTCCTGTCTTCGGCGCGGGCGGCTTTTTTCAGGTTTTTCAGCTCGGCACTGAATTTTTCATCCAGATAGCGTGTCTGGAACGAGGCAATATCAGATAACAGTGAATTGATTTTTTTAATCACATCGGCAGGTGCGCTGTTGTTTTCTATCATATGCGCATAGAGGTTGACGCTGTTTATTATTGCGGTATAGGCACCCTGCGGATTTTTGAATTTAACCGCATACTCCCACGCATCTTTAAAAGACCGGAGGGCGGCCGAATATTTATTCTGCCTGAATTGATAAAAGCCGCGGTTGATCAACCCCTTTGCTATTGCTTCCCTGTCCATCTCAAGGTCCCGTTTCCTGTGGAGAACCATTTTTTTCTCAAGGGCCTTTGCCGCACGGGTATAATCGCCGTATCCGGCATGAATCTCCTCCTGCATCGCGCAATTAAGGATTTTCTTTTCGCGCGTGTCCAGGCTCGCGAACATTTTACTCGCGCCGATAACGGCGCGGTCGGGACCGATATTGATCAGGGGAAAGGGGCCGAACTCGAGAAATTTTATTTTTACATAATATTTTTTTTCATCATTGGTATAGGATTCAAGAAGTTTTTCAGCGCCGGCAAGATATGACAGCGCCCTCTCCCTGTCTCCCAGCTCCCGGTAGCACAGGGCGATCTCCTGCATGCACCTGGCCCTATCGACATCGATCGTTTGCGCCGACCCGAACGAGAGGAGCCTGTTATACCATGCGATCGCCCCTTTGTAATCAGAATCAATCCTGCTGAAAAGGGCGAAATATTTACACAATATCGCACGCTGTCCGCCATACCGCGCGCTTCTTCCGGAGGACGCAAGAGCGTTATAAATCGAGTAGGACTTGGCCATTTCCCGGCGGGCCCTGATGACATTCCCGTCCTGCCAGAGACAGTACCCGAGGTGAAAATAGAAAAGGGCCTCCTCAATTTTTGATCCGAAAGATTTTTTAAACAGGAGGGCCTGCCCGTAATGATGCAGGGAACGGGAATAGTTTTCAAGAAGATAATAACAGTTTGCGATGTTGAGGTGCATCGATCCCTCCCGTTCCGGGTCTCGTGTCTCGTTGTTGACAGCCAGGGCGCGATTTAAAATTGAAATATTCTGCTCCCACAGGTGTCTCGGAAAATATGCGTTTATTTTTTTTTCAAAAAGGCCGTCATTTTCAACCCTCTTCATATCGAGGTAGGTATATATCCAGCTTTTGAGTAAATAGGGATCAATGAAAGCATCGTCCATGAAAATGGCCCAATCAAGCTGTTCAACTGCTTTTTTGAGGGTATCAAGTATATCGGGGAGTATGATACCTGCGTCATCGGACCTCATCGCGCCATCCAGGGCAATTGCCTGTTTCGTATACATATATCCGAGCCCGAAAAGGAATGCCCTGTCGAATGTCAGACGCGCATGCGATAATTTTTTTTCATACAGGTCAAGAAGTTCAGGGAGGGCCTTCTCGCCCTTCCATAAAAAAGTGGCATCAATGAATTGTATATGGGCCCGGGCCCCAAAGGAGTTATACGCGGATTCGAAACCTTTCTTCCCATTGATAAAAGAGAGGAGACCGATAAATTTTTTATAAAGATCAACTGCATCCCTGAATCTTCCGGAGGATTCGCTCCTGCGCCCCTCGTTTTCATAATATGACACAAGCCAGGATATCTTTTCATTTTCTGATTGATCATGATAACTCGGCAGATATGAAGACAACGCATCATTGAAAAAACGGGCCGCTTCGGGATATTTTTTTTGTTCGATAGAAATGTCGCCCATGAGGAGACCGGCTTTATAAGCGAGCAGGGGGGGGAGTGCGCGCTCAGCAGTCAGGGATTTCAGAATTTCTGCAGATTTGATGAATTCACGCGCATCAAAAAAGACCGCAGCCGAGGCATAGTCAACAATCGGACGCATAATCCCGGCTGACCCATATGTCGCTGCGGCCCTTTGCAGCAGAGATATTCTTTTATCCATGTCTTTTTCACGTCTGATCGTGGCCAGGAAATCATTGATAAAACGGATTTTCGTGAAATCATCGCTGTTTTCAATGAGCGCTGCCGTCTCCCCGGCTTCGGCGGCTGAGATGTATGATGGAATGAGAAGGGCGCGTTTGTGGGATATGTCAGTCATCCGCTCGTATCCCGGATATTCAGTCCTGATCTTTTCAAAGAGTTCCTGTGCCTGGATGATTTTACCATCAGCCATGAAGCGGTCCGCACACTCCTCAAGAAAGAATGGGGCCGATCCAGCCCCTGGTTCATGGGGACCGCTTTCCGAAGCAATGACAAAAAGGGCACCAGGCTCAGGCAGTTTTTTTTTCATAACGATATTCTTATAGATAAGGTCAGTATACGCGTTCCGGTCCGAACTGGATGCCATGATGTTTTTAATTCGCAATGCCTCATATTTGTCCCCGGTTTTCTCATAAAAGCTGAGGGCCTTTAAAAGGGAACGCCCCGTATACCGGGCTGATCGGACGTCGGAGGCATTGCCAAAAAAGAAATAAACCCGCTCAAGGGCCATCGCATAACGGCTAAAGTCTCCTTCCGGAACAAGCATTGTTTCGGCGTATTCGTATTGCCTGCGCGCATCTTCCTTTTTCGGTATGATGCCGATATCAGGAATTATGTTGATGTTAATATTTTCACCGACCTGTGTTGAAAAGACGATTATCCCTTTGTAGCCCTCTGATCCGAATACAGGGAACCATTTCCCATCGAACGACGATTCGTCATATGAGGTTAAATTGAACTCAATGTTGTTCGTAATTGAACGGTGCATTATAACCGAATTGTCCTTGAGGGTGGTTCGTCCGTCTCCGTTGGTGTCCCGGTGTATGGAAGTGAACAGTATTTCGTCGTTGGTCCCGGCAAACGATGGGTTGAATTTAATGGCAGCTGAAGCTGTAATGCGAGTTTCCATCCCTGTTTCAAGGTTCAGCATATAAATCTCGCCGCTTCGGTTATTGTCTCTATACGAAATGAATACAATGTTTTTCCCATCAGGAGAAAATTCAGGATACATCCCCCCGAGGGAGGTCAATTT
>JBFZEZ010000004.1:0-5528 GCA_041306585.1 Spirochaetota bacterium
TCGGAGAGATATGACAATGGATGAAGCGAAATACAGGATTGAAGTCTTTTATAAAACCAGGGATTATCGGGCGGCTGTTATCAGGCAGAGGCTCATCAGGCTCGGGTTTCCGCTTTCGGGGGTGTTTCTGTCAGATAATTATCTGATAACCGCTGACATTTCCCGTGAGGATGCAGACAGGGCGGCTTTAATGCTAGTTCAGCCCGTGACCCAGAATTATTCCATCAATACCCCCTATGACCCGGGCGATTTTGATTATGCAATCGAAATAGGCTTCCTCCCAGGCGTTACCGATAATGTTTCACATACAGTCCGGGAATCAATAGAAGACCTTCTAAAGGCGTCTTTTGATCATGAAAAATCAGTGTTTACCACTGTAACCTATTTCTTTAAAGGACTTTCGGATATAAAAGACGCTGAAAGGATCGGGAATGAGCTGTATAACCCCCTGATCCAGCGGATGAAAATATTGACTGCTGATGTATATCGTGCCGATTGTGGAATGGGCAATTCCCTCCCAATAGTACATATCTCTGATAAGAATTTGCCTGATATCGTAAGCCTCGACGTCCCTGAAAACGAACTCATGAAGATTGCACGCGAAGGTATAGCTAATGACGACGGCACTCGACGGGGGCCGCTTGCCCTTGACATGATGTCGATGAATGTAATTAAGGATTATTTTTTAAAGGAAAAAAGAAACCCGACTGATGTTGAACTTGAATCAATAGCTCAAACATGGAGCGAACACTGTAAACATACAATTTTTGCCGCAGAACTCGACAATGATGTCACGCAGGGCCTCTATAAAACATACATCAAGGAAGCGACCATGCGCATCCGCCGCGAAAAGGGGAAGAACGATTTCTGCGTATCAGTTTTTGAAGACAATTCCGGCGGCATCGACTTCGATGAAAATTTTATTATTTCTGATAAAGTGGAGACCCACAACAGCCCGAGCGCACTTGATCCCTTCGGGGGGTCCATTACCGGGATCGTCGGGGTGAACAGGGATTCCATCGGTTTCGGCATGGGAGCAAAGCCGGTTGCAAACCGGTACGGATTTTGTTTTGCGAGTCCTTTTGATGAGGATCCGCTTTATAAAGGAAAAAACGAGGGAACCCGGATGCTCTCTCCACGCCGTATCATGGAGGGGGTCATTCATGGGGTCAATGTCGGGGGGAACACTTCCGGCATTCCGACACCGCAGGGTTTTCTGTATTTCGATGACCGCTATAAAGGGAAGCCCCTTGTTTTTGTCGGAACTGTGGGGCTCCTCCCCAGGACTCTTAATGGGGAGCCGGCTGTGCACAAAAAGGCGATGGACGGCGACCGTATTGTCATGGTCGGAGGGAGGGTCGGCAGAGACGGCATACATGGCGCTACCTTTTCATCGGAAGCCCTGACTTCGGGAAGCCCGGCAACAGCTGTGCAGATAGGCGACCCCATAACGCAGAAAAAATTATCAGATGCAATTGTGAAAGAAGCCCGTTCTATGGGATTGTATAATTCGATAACCGATAACGGGGCAGGCGGGCTTTCATGTTCTGTTGCAGAGATGGCGAGGGAATGCGGCGGCTTCGAGGTCGATCTGGAAAAGGTCCCCCTCAAATATCCGGGACTATCGCCATGGCAGGTATGGGTGAGCGAATCGCAGGAGCGCATGACACTTGCAGTACCCGAAGATAAGCTTGCCCCCTTTCTCGATCTGATGGAGCGCCGTGGTGTTGAATCAGCGGTGATTGGAACATTTAATTCAAAAAACCGGGGCATTGTGCGTTATCACGGTCAGATCGTTTTTAATCTCGACATGCAATTTTTGCATGAGGGACTCCCCAAGAAAAAATTAACTACAACCTATACAAGAACAAAAAATGACTACCCGCCATTCCCCGATCCTGACGATATAAGCGATATTTTTATCCGGATGATGAAGCGGCTTAATATCGCCAGTTTCGAATTTATATCAACCCAGTATGATCATGAAGTCCAGGCAAATTCGGTGGTCAAACCCCTGCAGGGAAAAGGAAGGGTGAACGGGAATGTGAGTGTAATCCGTCCAGTGCTCTCATCTCAACGCGGGGTTGTGCTCTCCCAGGGGCTGTACCCGTCGTATAGCGACATCGACCCGTACTGGATGGCCGCCTGTTCAATAGATACCGCCGTGCGAAACGCGGTCTCGGCGGGGGGTACACTCGATCACCTGGCAATACTCGACAATTTTTGCTGGTGCGATTCAACAAATCCGGAACGCCTTGGCCAGCTCAAGGAAGCGGCCCGCGCATGCTACGATTTCGCTGTCGTATACGGTACGCCGTTCATCTCCGGCAAGGACAGTATGTTCAATGATTTTCGCGGTTATGATAAGGGCTTTAACGAAATTACGATATCAATCCCGCCGACACTCCTCGTTTCATCGATTGGGGTTATTGAACATGTCGGGATATGCCAGACCATTGATTTCAAGTTCTCCGATGATTTGATATATATCATTGGTTTAACGGGAGATGAGCTCGGGGGGAGCGAATACCTGGCATCCATGGGGGAAAAGATTTCAGGAAAACGGTATATCGGTAATGACGTTCCCCATGTTGATGCCGTTTCCTTTATGAAATCCTATCGAGCGTATGAAACGGCCATCAGGCAGGGAATAATCGCATCGTGCATCAGCATTGAGCGGGGCGGGCTCGGAATTGCCATTGCCAAATCCGCTATCGCCGGTTTGCTCGGCTGTTCTATTGATCTTTCCGCGGTCCCGCAGGAAAACGTCGTCCGCAATGACACACTTCTCTTCTCTGAATCACAGGGCCGGTTGCTGGTCACCATATCCGGAAAAAATAAAAAACAGTTTGAGGAGATTTTCAACGGTCTTCCATTCGGATGCATCGGCACAGTATCCGGAAACGGTAACATCGATATTCGTGGACTTTCCGGGAGCTCCATTATTAAAACGACTATTCCGGTGTTGATGGAAGCGTATAAAGGTTTGTTCGAAGGATTTTAAGATCCCCGCGTTAGGGGGAGTTACTTAAAGAATATTCTCTGGAGCTTATAATGGCTAAACCTAAAGTGCTGGTTTTAACCGGCTATGGAATCAACTGCGATGAAGAGACCCGTTTTGCTTTCGAGCAGACCGGCGCTGAGGCGCAGATAATTCATATCAATGATCTTATCGAAAAACCGTATATGCTTAAGGATTTTCAGATTTTTTCTTTCCCCGGCGGTTTTTCATACGGTGACGACACCGGCAGCGGAAAGGCCCTCGCAAACAGGATCAAGAACAATCTGTTTGACGAGATTATGGCATTTATCGATCGGGATACCCTGATGCTGGGAATTTGCAACGGTTTTCAGGTCATGGTGAGCCTGGGGGTGGTCCCGGGGCTTTCAAGTGAGAGAGGAAAAGTCGAGGCCGCTCTTGAACACAATACTACATTTAGATACCAGTGCCGATGGGTCGATCTTAAGGTTGGAACGACCCCGTCGGTTTTCACACGGGGGATACAACGCCTTCATCTTCCTGTTGCACACGGGGAGGGGAATTTTTTTGCATCACCGGAAGTAATGAAAACAATTGAAGGCGATGGCTTGGCCGTCATGCGTTATTCGAAACCTGACGGCAGTCCTGCTGAAGGCGAGTTTCCATACAATCCTAACGGCGCGATGAAGGATATCGCTTCAATATGCGACAAGAGTGGGCGCCTTATGGGAATGATGCCGCATCCGGAACGTGCGATATTTTTCTCTCAGCGCGACGATTGGCCGTCTGTCAGGGAGAAATACCGGAGAGAGGGCCGCCCAGTACCGGAGGAAAACGAAGGAATACTTATATTTAGAAATGCGGTACATTATTTTTCATGATATATAGTGAACAGAATTTGGTTTTTCACATTGCCCATTGAAAAAAGATAGATTCCCGGCGGAGTTTATCCTCGTGCAGACGGGGACGGGAATGACAGCGGTAAGGAACATCATCATGTTCAGCCTGGATGATGTAAGGGTACAATATACATGCATGGAGCAGAAATAGTATGGCGATTACATATAATAAAAAATTACCGACAGCTGATGAAATTCTTCTTGAATATCCACTTCCTGAGCACCTTAAAAAGATAAAAATTCAGCGTGATGCCGAGATTAAAAAAATTTTTACGGGTAAAGATAACCGCCTGCTGGTCCTCATTGGTCCCTGTTCCGCTCACAATGAAGACGCGTTGTGCGAATACGTTTCCCGGCTCTCGAAGCTGCAGGGAAAGGTCAGGGATAGGATAGTGCTCGTGCCGCGCATCTATACAAACAAGCCCCGAACGACCGGGACCGGTTACAAGGGGATGCTGCATCAGCCGGATCATCAGAAGGAACCGGATGTGGTCATGGGCCTCAAATCATTGCGGCGTATGCACATAAGGGCGCTTTCCGAATCGCATCTCCCTGCGGCTGATGAAATGCTTTACCCCGAAAACTACCCCTACCTGGAGGATATTCTCGCCTATGTCGCGATAGGCGCCCGTTCTGTCGAGAACCAGGGTCATCGTCTAACGGTGAGCGGTTTCGATATCCCGGTAGGAATGAAAAATCCCACCTCCGGGGACATGCGGGTCATGCTGGATTCAGTGCAGGCTGCACAGACAGACCATATATTTGTCTATAACGGATGGGAGGTGTCGACAGCCGGGAACCAGCTTGCCCACGCGGTTGTGCGCGGTTCTGTTGACCGCTACGGCAACCATTTCCCCAATTATCATTATGAAGACCTCGTCCAACTTTCTAACATGTATCAGGAGCGTGATTTAATCAACCCGGCAATTATTGTTGATACGAACCATTCAAACTCGGCAAAGATGTTTCAGGAACAGCCTCGTATTGCAAAAGAAGTCATGGCAAGCCGTATGAATTCCGATTTGTTGCGTAAAATGATGAAAGGGTTTATGATAGAAAGCTATTTACTCGAGGGACGCCAGGATCCAAGCGCCAATGAGTTCGGAAGATCCATTACCGACCCATGCCTCGGATGGGACGAGTCAGAAAAACTTATCATGGATCTTGCGGAAATTGCTTTTTGACATCGTAGTGCTTAGACCGGATGAATTTAAACTATAGCGGTTAACGATTCAATTAGACTACATTCCCGCCGTAGTTTATACTCGCGCAGGCGGGTACGGGAATGACGTGTAAGGGTTAAATCATTCGTGAAATGCTATAATATCTGCACATTGAAAATAACCAGTTGCGAAAAAAATGTATGGACAAGTCTGTAAATTTTTGGTATTTTTTTGGAATACAAAAAAAATAGGGGAGATGTTCATATGGCTGCATTTAAGAGTTTTTTATTGTCTTTTTTGATTCTTTCTTCCTTCGTATATGGCGGATGCATCGAAAAACCATCAATTGAAACCCAGACTATCGAACCCCCTAAATACCATACATTTGAAAATGAAGGTCATTGGAAGAACAAAGCCGATGAACACCTGCCAATCATCACATTCACCAGCCGGACCCGTGATATTATAAATGTACATGTTCCCATG
>JBFZEZ010000005.1:0-6869 GCA_041306585.1 Spirochaetota bacterium
CCTGAAGGGAATTTTAATGTTGAAAAATACCGTTTCAAACTGATCGATGTTTTAAAATCTTTTACCAAAAATGGGGATATCGTTGAAATTGCTGCGACGCGGGAATGGCTGTCGCATCATCTGAAAAATGCATACCTGTATTGCTCTGAGCATGATTGTGAACAGACTATCATTGACGTTTATAAAACCGCCCTCGAAACAGCGGCTGATGAGGGGATTGATGAGGTGTCGCTTCCCCTTGAGAATCTCAGGAATATATTTCATAATGCAAAATCGGTTACGCATGGAAAAGATGACAAGGCTGAGTACTATTTGGCCCGCAAACAACGCATTTTCGGTGCAGCCCTGATAATATTTGCAAAGAAAGGATATCAAAGCGCTACGATGGATGAGATAGCCGCACTATCGAACGTGGGGAAGGGTTCGATATACCGCTATTTTAAAAATAAGGAGGAACTCCTCGCCGAACTGCTTGAGGAGCATTACGGCAATATCATAAAACGGATCAAGGACATTTTTTCCGGCGAGCATGACCTGCAGCATGAACTGAGGGAGATGATTGAAGTGTGGATCGAATTTATCGAGAATAACCCGGTTGTGTACCGTCTCATCCAGGTAGAGGCCATTTCCCAGAAGTTGGGGGACAAAAACATGTTTTATGATTATTTTGTCAGCAGCCTTCCGAATATCAAGGAACAGATCGTAGAACTGAGCGCGCAAAAAAAAATAAAGACGAAGAATTTCTATACTGTGTTCTACGGGATCCTGGGCTTCATCGACGGTGTCACACACCGTTGGTTCATGAAGGGCATGAGCTATTCACTCAAAGATGAAATTCCACTGATCCTCGAGGTCCTGTTCAACGGGTTTTTTGGCGAGGAGCACACCGGGGAGATTTTTTTCAATTAAATTTTTTTTTCTTCCATAAGAGATAAATCGCCGGGTAGACCAGCAGCTCCATGGTGAACGATGTAAAGAGCCCGCCTACCATCGGTGCCGCAATCCGTTTCATCACGTCCGCGCCGGTCCCCATGGACCACATGATCGGCATGAGGCCCACGACGGCTGTCATGACAGTCATGATCTTCGGCCTGATTCGTTTCACAGCTCCATGAACGATCGCTTCCTTGAGCTCCCCTATGTTCCGCAGTCTATCCTTTTTTTCGGCATCCGCATATGAGAGGTCGAGGAAGAGGAGCATGAATACGCCCGTCTCGGCGTCCAACCCCATAAGCGCGATTATCCCGACCCATGCCGCAATCGATATGTTGTATCCGAGAACAGCCATGAGCACTACTGCCCCGACCGCCGAGAAGGGGACAGCAAGCATAACGACCATTGCCTTGAACGCCGATTTCGTATTTAAATAGAGGAGCATGAAGATGAGCATGATCGTTATAGGGAGCACGAGCTTCAGCCGTTCTTTGACCCGTTCCATATTTTCATATTGACCGCTCCAGGAGAGGCTGTAGCCGGTCGGCAGCTTCACCGTTTGCGTGACAGCCGTTTTCGCTTCTTCAACATATGAACCGATATCGCGGTCAGCTATGTCGACGTAGACATATCCGGCAAGCTTCCCATTCTCATCGCGGATCATGGATGGACCGTATGCAAGTGAAATATCGGCAAGCATCTTTATCGGCACCTGGACCCCGTTCATGGTTGTAACCAGAACGCGTTCAAGCTGGTCAATCTCTCCCCGGAGGTCCCGGGGATACCGTACGCTGATGGAGTAGCGTTCGCGCCCCTCGATTGTCGTTGAAACCGTTTCACCCCCTATGGCGCTCATGATCACCATCTGGAGGTCGTCAATGCTGAGTCCGTAGCGGCCGAGCATCTCGCGCTTCGGGGTGAAGTCAACGTAAAATCCCCCCCCCACGCGTTCGGCAAAAACGCTCCTGGTCCCCGCCACTTTTTTCAGTGCGCCTTCTATATCAGACCCGATCTTCTGTATCTCTTCAAGATCACCCCCGAATATTTTTATGCCTACCGGGGTTCTGATCCCCGTTGTCAGCATGTCAATACGTCCTTTAATCGGCATGGTCCATGCATTGCTGTTCCCCGGGATCTGGAGCGCCTGGTCCATGCGCTCGATGAGTTCTTCATAAGTTATATGATCAGGCCATATTCCGGCAAAAATTTTTACAAGCGGGTCCGGGGCCCACGACGAGTACCATCGAGGTTTATTGTGCCATTGGTCCTCGGGCTTCAGGATTATAGTCGTTTCCATCATGGAAAACGGTGCAGGGTCGGTTGATGTTTCCGCCCTTCCCGCCTTGCCGAACACGGTCTCGACTTCAGGGAATGATTTCAGTATTTTGTCCTGCATTGTGAGGAGGTTCCGGGCTTCAGTGACTGAAATGCCGGGAGGGGTCGTGGGCATATACAGGATGGTCCCTTCGTTGAGCGGGGGCATGAACTCCGACCCGAGGCTGAAGTATACGGGGACAGATATGAGCACGATGGCAATCGCCCCTGCTATGACACTGCGCGGACGTTCAAGCACCCAGCGGCACGGCCTCTCGTAGATTTTAAACAGCAGGCTGCTGACCGGATGCTTTTCTTCCGGGTAATATTTCCCGACAAACAGTGCAGTTGCGATTGATGAAAGACCTTTGCTTTTCAGTTTGAACGGTTCGAGGCGCGTGAAGAGCATGCGCACGGCCGGGTCCAGGGTCACGGCAAGGAGCGACGCGATGAATATGGTGAGTGTCTTGGTCCATGCCAGCGGGGAGAATAAGCGCCCTTCCTGGTCGACCAGGGTGAACACAGGAAGAAACGATACCGCGATGACCAACAGGGAAAAGAAGACCGACGGCCCGACTTCGGTGAGGGCCTCCAGCCTCACCTCATGGAAGTCGCCTTTTCGTCCCCCCTCGATCCAGATTTCGATTTTTTTATAGGCATTCTCCACTTCGACGATAGCTCCATCGACTAACACCCCGATCGATATTGCAATCCCCGCCAGGCTCATAATGTTCGACGATATGCCGAAGGCGTACATGGGGATGAAAGCGATAAGTACCGAGATCGGGATGGTGATGATGGGGACCATTGCCGACGGGATGTGCCACAGGAAAAGGAGTATTACGAGGCTCACGATGATCATCTCGATCACCAGGTCGTGCTTGAGATTGTCAATCGACCGGTTTATGAGGTCTGAACGGTCATAGACGGTGACCGCCTCGACGCCTTCAGGAAAGCCGGGTTTGACCTCCTTGAGCCTGGCCTTGACGCGTTCGATCACCGAGAGGGCATTTTCCCCGTGGCGAATCACCACTATCCCCCCCACGACGTCCCCCTCTCCATTGAGATCGGCGAGCCCCCGCCTGATCTGCGGGCCGATTGACATTGTCGCGACGTGTTCAAGGAGGACCGGGGTCCCTCCTTTTTCTTTTACGACAATTTTGCGAAGGTCGTCGGTGCTCTTCACATATCCGCGGGCACGCACCATGAATTCTTTTCCTGACCATTCGATAAGACGCCCACCGGCTTCATTATTGTTCTTTTTGATCGCGTTGATAACGTCCATCACTGATATTGAATATGACTTGAGACGGTTCGGGTCAACAGTAACCTGGTATTGCTTTTCGAATCCGCCGATGGAGGCTACCTCTGCGACCCCGGGGACCCCCTGAATGCTGTACTTGAGGTTCCAGTCCTGGAAAGATCTGAGGTCTGCGAGGCTGTGTTTTCCGCTGGAGTCAACAAGGGCATACTGAAACACCCACCCCAAGCCGGTGGCATCGGGCCCGAGCTCCGGCTTTATACCCTGAGGGAGGGACCCCTGGATTTTCGAGAGATATTCAAGCACCCTGCTCCTGGCCCAGTAGATGTCGGTCCCGTCCTTGAATATCACGTAAACATACGAGAAACCGAAATCGCTGAATCCGCGTATCGCCTTGATTTTCGGCGTGCCGAGGAGGGCTGATATGATGGGGTAGGTGATCTGGTCCTCGATAAGATCGGGGCTTCGGTCCCACTTGGTGTATACGATGACCTGAGTATCGCTTAAATCCGGGATCGCGTCAAGGGGGATATTCTTCACTGCGTATACCGCATAGGCTACGACTGCCGCCATAAAGAAGATGACCAGCAGGCGGTTGTGCGCTGAAAAGGTTATTATTTTTTTTATCATGTTACACATGCCATCTGTCTATGATAATATGACCTCACCCCGGCGGGGCTGATGCTGGCCGGCCCTCGCCCTTCCGAGTTTAAGAGCTGGGAGAGGGGTTAGGGGTGAGGGCGCTTCTAAGAAAAGTTCGCGGTCATTCAACTAATCCTTTTTTGGTGCGTCTCCTTCCGATGCCGTCTTGAATGCCGCTTTGAGTGACGACTCTGAGTCTATAAGGAAATTAGCTGAAATCACGACCCTGTCCCCTGGTTTAAGTCCGCCGAGCACCTCGTAGTGACCGCTGCTGCTGCGCATCCCCAGGGTGATTTCATAGGGGACGATCAGTTCCTCTTTTCCTTCTACAAAAACATAATCGCGGAGCCCGCTCCGCATGACCGCGCTTTCAGGTACGGCGATTTTTTTGCCGATGTTGAGAGAGAAACGCGCATCACCGAACATCTCTGGTTTTAAAATGAGTCCCGGGTTCGGTATTTCAAGCCGGGCCTTAAGGGTCCGCGTATTCGGATCAAGGAACGGATTGAGGAACGATACCACCCCCCTGAATTTTTTCTCGGGCCAGTACGAGAGGGTCACTTCCACGGGCATTCCTTTTTTTACATATGGAATATCCGATTCGTATACATCGATCTCTCCCCATACCTTCGATAGATCGACGATGACCATGAGGGCGTCATTCATCATTATCCGCTGTCCCTGAAGCACCATCTTTTCAGTGACATAACCGGTAGAAGGCGAATGGATTATTACCGTGCGTTCGAAAACACCGGTCTTTTGAATCCTCGCAATCTGCTGATCGCTCATGTCAAGGAGCTTCAGTCGTTCCCTCGCTGATTCTTCAATCTCACCCATGTTTTTTAAGGTAAAATCATCCGATGAATGAGTGAATTTTTCGCGTGCTTTGATCGCCGACACATATTCCTGCTGTGCGGACAGAAGCTCGGGGCTGTATATTGCGAGGAGGGGAGCGCCGCGGCGTATGAATTGCCCCGTCTGGTTGACGTATAGACGCTCAACCCATCCCTCTGTTTTTGTGGTGACCCGGTGCTGGCGTGTCTCGTCAGCAACTATGCGCGCTGATGCTCGGATTTCCCGGAAGATATTTCTTAACTTGACCGTTTCAAATGTAATCCCGAGGGTGCGGCGCTGCTGCTCGTGTATGCGGACAGGGGCGAGTCCCCTTAACGCAGGACCTGAATCGTCAGCAACCTCAAAGGGGACCATCTCCATACCCATCGAATCCTTCCCCGGCTTGTCGCTTACTTCGGATGGGTGCATGCTCGAGCGGTAACGAATGATTTTCTTTTTAATGTCAGATTGTTTTTCTTCATTTTTCATCGGTACGAGTTTCATCCCGCATATCGGGCAGTCCCCGGGGTGGTCCTTCACAATCTGGGGGTGCATGGGACATGTGTAGATCTGGATAGCCGCTTTATCATGCCCCGAATGGCCCGGCGTGAAATATGTATAATAGAGATATCCGCCGGCGAATAGGAGAACGGCGACAAGGGAAGCCGAAATAAATTTTTTTTTCATGGGAGCACCTCGTTCCCCATCAGGCTGTGCAGCTCTGAAAATGACATGTAATATTCCTGTTTAACGGCGATTAATTTTTTTCTGAGGTCAAGGAGCATGCGGGCTGTGTCAATGACCGGCATGAATTCGATGGTGCTTGTCCGATAGCGGGCAAGAGCTGTTTCAAGAGCGAGTTCAGTCTGCGGGATAAGCCTGTCGCTGTACAGGCTGAACAGCTCCCTCGTCTTTTCAATTTTTGCAAGAAGGGTTTCGGCCCTGGCATGTATTTCGTTTTGCTTGTCCTGGTAACGGGCGGCCGCCGCCTCTCCCCCGATTTTCATTTCATCTACCATCGGTTTGTTTTTAAACCAGAACCACAGGGGGATGTTGAATGTCATCATGCCGGTGATCATATCAGACCTCCTTCCCATGGGGCCGCTGTCGCGCTGCATGTATGAGATGCCCAGTTCCATCTCGGGGATATATTCCTGGGTTTTCAGACGCACCTGCTCCCGGCTCAAATCAGTCTCAATTTTCATAATGGCAAGCTCAGGGTTCGACTTCCGCACCTGGGCGATGACTGATTCCCTGTTGATAAGAAGAAACTTCGGGTCAGGGAGCTCGCGCGGGGTGAATACTGTCTGTGCGCCAGTGAGGACATTGATGGATTGTTCAAGTTCCCTCTCCTTCTGGGTGAGCTCAAAAAGTTCTTCATCCACTGCGGTGTATTCAATCGTTGCCTTGATGACATTCGAGAGTGAACCCCTCCCTCCTTTGTGGGCAGCAACCTCGCTGTCGATGACCAGCTTGAGCTGCTCTTTCATGTTCTGTAAAATTACCCGGGAAGCACGCGCTGATGCGAGCCCATAGGCGCTCTCCCGAAGCATGCGGAGAATTTCAATCTTCTCCATGCGGAAATTTTCAACAGCCTTATCGTATTCATTCAGGGCGATTTTTTTTTGTATAAAAAACCTGGCCCCCAGGGGAAACATCTGCGAAATGCCGATTTCTTTTGAGGTCATCTCTTCTTTAGAAAGGGAAAAGTTGTCGGTAGGGATATTGTTGAGGGCGAACGTGAGCTTCGGATCATCGAGGTTAAAGCTCTGGGGGATCCTTTTTTTTATCATGCTGGTCTCGTGCGAAGCTGCTCGTATTTTCGGGTTCGTGACGAGTGCCATTTTCTGCAGTTCGAGTAAAGCCGTCTCCCCGGCGCTGAGGG
>JBFZEZ010000006.1:0-3325 GCA_041306585.1 Spirochaetota bacterium
TTTTTTAACCTTGCCGTTTTCCCTTGAATAACCGACCTCGAATAAACTGTTCTCGCATCCATTCACCTCGCTGACGCAATAATACCAGTCATCTCCCCAGTGTATCAAATCATCATCATTCGAGTTCCTGAAAGATCTTATGTTTGAAGATACGGAAACGGCCTCCAGAATATTCGTCTTTCCAACACCGTTATCTCCGGTCAGGAAATTATATCCCGGGGAAAAAGATATAGTTGCGCTGGGATAGTTGCGGAAATTTTTTAAACTGAGTTTATTTATATACATCTTAAAAACTGCGGTAACTATTCATCATGTTCCGTTTTAATCTGAATTGGCATTATCACGGATACATCCTTTTTGCTGTCTTTCGGAGATATCATCAGGGGACTTATGTTTGAAGTGATACTCAAGTCCACATCTTCGGTATCTATTTCTTTTATTGATTCAAGAAAATACTGGGCACTCAAACCGATTGTTATTTTATCATCGGTATTTGATTTTACTCGGATTTCCTCTTCGGCTTCTCCAAGCTCTTTTGTTTTCGCCTCGATTTTCATCTGTTCTCCGTGAATATGAAGAACAATTTTATACGCCGGCTCGCGTGTAAAAATCATCACCCTTCTCAATGCTTCAATGAGCCTGGATTTTTCAACTACTACCTTCATTTTATATTCTTTTGGTATTACCTGTTTGTAGTTCGGAAACTGCCCGTCAACAAGCCTTGAAATCACCTCCGTATCCCCGATACGGAAGAAGCACTGGTTTTTACCGATTGAAAAACTGCATTTACCCTGTGACGATAACAGCCTTGATACCTCATTAATTGTTTTCAGTGGAATTATTACGCCTTCATCGATTTTAATATCACTGTTGATTTTCGTGGTAACAAGGGATAACCTCTTGGAATCCGTCGCAACGGAAGTAAGAGATCCTTTTTCCTCGGAAAGAAAATATACCCCACAAAACGAAGGCTTTATAGAATCAGTGGCAGCGGCATACGCGACTTTCCTGATAACATCTTTCAAAACAGACTGATCAATCTCTATGGAATTTTTTTCCACGAATGCCGGAAGATCAGGAAATTCTCCCTTGGGCATACCCACCAGGGAATAGTTGCCGTGAAGGCCCTTGTTTTTGACGTTCACGCTGAAGTTTTCACCAACCTCAATTATTACGTCACCCTTTGGTATTTCCTTGATTATGCTCGCCAGCCTTTTTCCATTCACGGTGAAAGAAAAATTACCGTCAGCCCTGGCAACGCATTCCGTCTTTATACCAATCTCATTATCTGTTGAAATTATCTCGATGCCACCGGCAGAAACATTAAAAAGACAGTTTGAAAGAACCGTGTTAACATTCTTTGATGTTATAATAGAGTCGGCAATCGTGATTGATTTAAGTAAGTGGTCTTTTTCAGCTTCAAATTTCATATCATTACCATTAACATATAATATTATTATTTATAGAAGTAGTAGTAGGCGGTGAAATATTGTTAATAACTCCGTATGTCTTGAGTAATTCAGGTGTTAGAAAAATTTACCATGTTGATAAATATTTAAAATTTTGATGAAAAAATTAAACAGGATGTATAAAGACAGAAAAGTATGATTATTTAAAGAAATTATAAGAGTTGTTAACAAAAAAACAACAATAAATCAACTTCTTAATTCAGAAATAATTTCCTCAATCTGTTCAGAAAAATCCTCGTCTTCCTTCATGAGTTTTTCAACATTGTTCATAGCGTTCAACACTGTTGAATGGTCCCTGTCGCCGAATTCACGGCCTATTTCCGATGTGGTCATATCGGAAAGTTTTCTGACAATATACATAGAAATAAATCGCGGTTGAACCACCCGACTGTGCCTGCTTTTCGATTTTAAATCATCGACGGAGATGCCGTATTTTTCCGAGACCTTCTGCATTATATCCGGTATCGAAATCTTCTTGCTGGTTTCTTCGTCGAAAAGGTCCTTTAAATGAATTTTCGCGTGATACACGCTGATGGGTTCGCTGGAGATGTTCGTGACAGCGTTAAGCCTGATCAGTGCCGCCTCGAGAGCCCGTATGCTCGATTTAATTCTCCTGGCGATAAAATTTAAAACCTCGTCTGATACATTCATATTGAGACGCTCGGCCTTGCTGCGCAATATGGCCTCCCTTGTCTCAACATTGGGAGTCTGGATATCGGTGATAAGCCCCCATTCAAAACGGGTCCTCAAACGTTCTTCAAGGGTTGAAAGCTCCTTGGGAGGCCTGTCGCTGGAAATAACGATCTGCTTCTTGTTATTATGAAGGGCGTTAAAGGTATGGAAGAATTCTTCCTGGGTCTGTTCTTTTTTTTCAATGAACTGGATATCATCAATCAGCAGAATATCCACATCCCTGTATTTGATTTTAAAACTGGGCAGCGTATTTGTCCTGATCGCGTTGATGAATTCATTTACGAACTGTTCGGTTGTAATGTAAAGTACCTTCATGAAAGGCTTGTCGATTATTATCCGGTGCCCGATAGCCTGCATCAGATGTGTTTTACCAAGTCCGGTACCGCCGTAAATAAACAGCGGATTGTACTGAGTGGCGGGCGCTTTGGAAACAGAAACAGCAGCGGCGTGGGGAAGCTGGTTATTAGGCCCGACGATGAAGGTATCAAAGGTATACTCGGGGTAGAGCGTTACGCCCTTCGTAACGTTATTTCCTGAAGATTTAAGGGATTCCGGAATGCTGTCTATGTTTGAAGCTGAATCTTTATCGAGCGTAAGCTGATCGGTCGTGAAGACGCAGGATATCATTTCACCCGCAATATCACTGGCAAGGGAAGAAATTGTCGTGGAGTAATTATCAGAGATATGGCGCTGTGCAACCTCGTCGGCTACCATGATTTTCAGGGTGTTGTTTGAAAAGTGAAGCGGCACCGTGTCCTTAAGCCACATATCGAACGATTGCCGGTTGATAATGGTCTGTATGTTAAACAAGACCTTGTCCCAGATTTCATTTTTTGATAATACCATTATATGATCCCATTAGTTATCAACAATTGTTGATAACTTTGTTTATAATTATTACATATTTGTGTAGTATAAATATTTTAATTGATTAATATGACATAAAATAGCTTTAGAAGAATACAATAAACAACCCGGGGCAAACAACTTTTTACAGTATCTTGAGGATTAAGAATAAAAATTGAAGACAGTTGCACCTGATACCATTATTCATTAGAATGTGTTTACGGGATGTTTTTGGCAAGAAATTAATTATCGTTAAAAATGAATTAAAAATAATTTTTACACACTGTTGAGAATCGGGGGATAGCCTGTTAATAAGC
>JBFZEZ010000007.1:0-3060 GCA_041306585.1 Spirochaetota bacterium
CCTGAAGATGAGATCATGACAATTCTCGGCAATTTAATTGACGAGGACATTGTTTCCGTCGAAACGCTCCCCCGGGGTGAATTTTATCGGGTCAAAGTTGGACAGGGTCTGTGATAACTTACGAGAATCCCACAGGGCCGGTTGGGCTTGACGACTATGAGCTGCAGTTCGGTTAAAACCATATCGTCTTCTTAACATACCCCAAGTAATCCCTTATCTCGCTTTTCATGCGCACCGGCGACCAACGGTAATATTTCGCCATAATCGCGGCAATTTTTTCTGCAAGCTCCTTCTGTTTGTAGTGCCAGATCATCCATTGGGCTTCGGTGCGTCTGCATAAAATGTCGATCAGTCGCGGGGCGTTTTCATGTTCAAGAATGAACTGGATTTCCGCCTCGCAGTGAGGGTAGCCTTCAAGCAGGGGTGCTGCAAGTTTCGGGTTTTTCCTGATGTTTTCGAGTATCGCATATCCCTGTTTGCCGAATTGAAGATAGATATATTCGAGCTGTTCCGGGTTCACGAGGATGTCGAGTTTTTGTTTTTTTACTTCTTCGAAAAATTCATTCTTCGTGACTCCAACGGCAAATGGGACTTTGCTGAATCCTTTTTTTCCATGCTCCGATGCGCTGAATGCCGGGAGATGGCCGTTCTGTACCAGATAAAAAAGGAGTTCCTCCGCCATCAGTCGGAATGTCGTTAGCTTTCCCCCGGCAATGGCGACAAGACCGTCGCTTGATTCGAATATTTCGTGATTGCGTGATACCGCTGATTCGCTTTTCGCCCCTTCTTCTCTGATGAGGGGGCGGATGCCCGCATAAGTCCCTATGACATCTTTATACGTCAGGCGCGCATGCGGGAAAAGGCGGTTGACGCTGTTCAGAAGATAATCACAGTCTTTCTTCGTGCACCACGGTTCATCGAGGTTTTTCGATTCCTTGTAGTAATCGGTGTCGGTCGTGCCGATGACCGACACTTTGCCGCGCCGGAGGACGAAATAAAAGCGCCCGTCGTCGAACGACCGTATGCCGAAAGCGTTCCTGTTTCCGAGCCTTTCATTGGGGACGATCACGTGCACCCCTTTCGTGGGATATATTTTTATGTTGGTGAATGCGCTTTTTGCCATGACCTCATCGGTCCAGATGCCGCCGCATGCGGTAACAGCCCTGCCTTTCACTACCAATGTTTTTTTCGTAAACATGTCCCGTACGACGACGCCGTCAATTATGCCGTCGGTGTTCCGTGTATAGTTTTCAACGCATGCGTAGTTGATCGCACAGGAATTTCCATCCGCAATCATGAGGCTGTCCTTGATCGTTTCAAGGGTAAGCCGGGCGTCATCGATATTGGTATCGTAATAGAACCCGGCCATTTTCAGTTTTCCCAGGTCCGGATCGCACTGCGTAAATGCCGGTTCGAATTCCTCAGCGAAATCGGCCTTAAAAAATCGTCCGGTCCTGTAATTTTTGAATCGGGAAAAACAGTTCGAGAGGATGTCGTATAACTTTATGCCGATTGTAATGGTGAGCGGTGTATCCTTGCTTTTTTCAAATGCGCACAACATGAAGCCGAGCGGCCTCACCTGATTGGGGAAATGGCTGGTGAGCCAGTTACGCTCGGTTGTTGATTCACGCACAAGTCCAAACTCGGCGCTGGAGAGATACCGCATGCCGCCGTGCGCGAGCTTTGATGACCGGGATGATGTCCCGAATGCGAAATCATTTTTATCGAGCAGACAGAATGAGAGTCCCCTGAGCGCTGCCTCGCGCGCGACCCCGGCCCCTGTTATCCCGCCTCCGATGATGATGATGTCGAATGTTTTATTTCGGGCTTTTTCGATCTCTGCGTCCCTGTTTTTTGCTGACCATGAAAATGTCGGGTTCATAAAGTTCGCTCCTCATTTTTTTTGATCGAGACCCAGTTGCCCGCCGGGGTTCATGATATTGTTCGGATCAAAATGTTTTTTCAATGCCCGAAGCACATCCATCTGTTCCCTGCCCAGATGGGCTTCCATCCATGGGGCGATCATTTTTCCGACGCCATGGTGATGGCTGAGGGATCCGCCATGGGTGTGGATCGAATCGATGATCCCTTCCTGAAATTTTTTGTATTCTTTCAGGGTGTCCGTTTTCATTATGAAGATGAAATAAAGATTGGTCCCTTGCGGATAGAAATGGGATGCATGGCACATGCATATCGTGTGCGGCCGCTTTTTGATAAAGGCTCTGACCCCTTCGTGGACCATGTGAATGGTGTCCCAGCGGACGGCGCACTCGAGGGTGTCGATGATGATGCCGTAATCATGCAGGTCTTCCCTCAGGTATGGGTCCTTGTAGCGGCCCGGTTCCCATTTTTTCGTGGCATATCCGGTAAGGTACATTCCCCCATGCTTTTTGCATATTGCGCTCGCGTGTTTTTTTACATTTTTTGTGAAACCCTTCTCTCCATCGGCGGACCCGAGAAAGAGACAGCGCTCCATCGGTTTGTAGCCTTTTAAAATCATGAACTTGTCAATAATTGTGCCGTCAATGCCGTAAAGCTTCAGGCCGATATGGGTCTCCTCTGGATCGGAAATTCTGCATACTGCAGGCATGCCGCATTCAGCCTGTGCTATCTCCCGGGTGGCTTCAACCGCCGCATCCCACGAAGGGAAGATGAAGCTGAACCTCTTGCGATTTTCGGGCATATAACGGAAAATTTTCATGGTAAGTTCAACAAGCACGCCGAATGAACCTTCATTTCCTTTCATGATATCGTTGATCTTCGGGCCCGTTGCGGTTGCAGGATAGGAGAGGGTCTTGATGGTCCCTATCGGGGTTACATATTCCTGGCTCACCACGATATGGTATGCGTCCCCGTAATAAGTCGACTGCTGACCGGAACCGAGCGTCACGACCCAACCTCCTACTGATGAGTATTCGAATGACTGGGGGAAATGACCGCATGTATAGCTCAGTTTCGCTTTGAAAATCTCGGGGGCTTTATTCAGGGCTTCTTCGTATGCCGGACCCATCATGCCGGCCTGGACAGTCGCAGTCTGGTTTATTTCATTAAATTCAATTA
>JBFZEZ010000008.1:0-3052 GCA_041306585.1 Spirochaetota bacterium
TAAAACAACAGAAGCATTGTTCCCGCCGAAACCGAAAGAGTTGGAGAGGACTGCTTTGATATCTGCAATATATGGTTCAGAAACAGGGCTTAGTCCAAAATCCGGATCGGGATTAACTAACCCTGTGTTAGCTGGTACCAATCCGTCGGTTATGCTTATGACAGAGAGAACGGCCTCAACCGCGCCGGCAGCGCCCAGGGAATGGCCGGAAGCCCCCTTGGTGGAAGACAGGGGGGGTATTGAACCACCAAAAAGAGACCGGATAGCCTTCGCTTCTGAGGAATCATTTTCTTTTGTACCGGTGCCATGGAGATTGATATACCGGATATCATCATACGCAATTCCGGCATCTTCTATGGCCCTTTTCATCGCCATGGCTGCGCCCAGACCCTCAGGATGAGGTGCAGCAGGATGATGGGCATCACACGATAATCCCCCGCCCAGGACCTCGGCAAGGGCCTCGGATGGAACATGTTCACACGCCTCGAGATAAAGAAATGCCGCGCCCTCCCCGACCGACATGCCGAGTCTGTCCCTGTCAAAAGGACGTGAACCCTGCGGGTCAATCAGCTGCAGGGAATTAAATCCGTAATACGTCAGACGGCAGAGGGCGTCAGCTCCGCCGACCAAAACAGATTTGACCAGTCCGCATCTGAGCATTTCAAGGGCGATCTTGACGCCGGCAGTACCCGAGGAACAAGCAGTTGAAAGGGTTATCACTGGTCCGGTGCAGCCGGTCCGGGATGCAAGATATTCGGCGACTGTACCGGTCGAATGATACCGATACAAGGCCGGGTCTTTGACGCCTTTTTTTAAAAGATCCTCAGTCAACGGCATGCCGCCGGTTGTAGTACCGACGATAATTGCGCCCGGGACCGAAGAGGTGGACGACATGGCAGCGCCGGCAGCATAAAACGCCATGTTATGCGTTCTCGGAAGGCCGTTTTCAGAAGGGATGCCTGCGATTTCACCGACAGGATAGGCCTTTTCATGTGCTGTTGGAAAAATAGAAAGGGGGGCCAGACACCGTTTATTGTGCAGGATTGATTCCCTGGTCTCGGGGATACCTTTTCCCAGTGGTGTTATGACACCCATACCGGTAATAAATACACGGCATTCTTTCAATTAGATTTCTCCGGACGATTGTCCATGATAAAACGGGCAAGGGCTGCAAGGGTGGTAAAAACTTTTGCGCCGAGTTCTTTGTTGTCTATCTTCACAGAATAATTTTCCTCGATCATCATGACGAGCTCAAGAACATCGATGGAATCTATACCGAGGTCGCCGCCGACCAGGCGCGCGTTTTCGTCAATATCATCGGGTGTAACATCCAGGAGGTCGAGTGATTCAATTATCTTTTCTTTTAATTCCGCGATAAGTTCTTTCATGACATCTAAATCATCCATCATTTTCACCTCATGTTGTTAAAAAGAAAAAAAATAGTGCCGTAAAATTCCCATTATATAAGGGGCCACAGAGCGCATTTCTTAAATAAGCCTCATAAATATTTTTGTCTTTCCGGGCTCTGTCAAGATTTTTTTTACAGCATAAAAAAATAGTTTGCCGTGTATTCTTTCTTTTACTATTATATCACGATTTTTACAGGGAATAAATATATGACGCATATAACAATTGAAAATTGCATCCCTCACAGGGGAAGAATGAAACTTATCGAAGAAATTGTTGAAGTAAACGATGACGGCGCCATCACCGCATCAACCCCGACCTCGGCATGGCCCCTCTGTTCCGAAGAAGGAGTAAACCCGATAATCGCGATTGAGCTGGTTGCTCAGACAGCCGGTGTCCAGGAGGGATTCAAAAAATTTGGGGTGGAGCAATTGGGCGGAAGCGGATGGATTGTCGGAATAAAAGAGGCGCAGTTTCACGTTTCATCGATCCCCCTGAACTCGCGGCTGATAACCCGCGCACATAAATCTTTCGAGGCGGATATACTCGCAACCATCACGGGCTCAGTATCACTTGACGGCAAAGAAATCGCGAGCGTGGTCCTTCAGGCTGTAAAGGGATACTGATATTTCCATTAAAAAAAGGGGTTACAATGCCATGAATGAAAAAAAAGATGTAAAAGCCGCGATTATAACCGGGGCAAGCAGGGGTATCGGACGCGCCATAGCATTGGAGCTTGCCCGTGCCGGCTACTATATTATTGCCAACTACAAATCAAATGACGCGGCTGCTCAGGAAACCATTCACATGATAAAAGATATCGGGGGGGATGGTGAAGCAATACAATTTGATGTGTCTGATTTCAACCAGGTTGAAGCCTGCATGAAAGATATAACATCCCGGTTTGATACCATAGAAGTCCTCATCAACAATGCCGGCATAACTGCCGATGGCCTCTTTGTCATGATGGGACAGGATGAATGGAATACAGTCATAGACACAACCCTCAAAGGATTCTACAACATGACCAAACCTGTATTAAAAAAAATGATCAGGAAGAGAAAAGGATATGTTGTTTCAATTGCATCGGTGGCAGGCCTGGTCGGCAACCGCGGTCAATCAAATTATTCTGCAGCAAAGGCGGGTCTGATAGGCGCGAGCAGATCACTCGCCTCTGAGCTCGCACGCCTCGGCATACTGGTGAATGTTGTTGCCCCCGGTCTTATTGAAACTGAAATGATTGCCAAGGCCCCTGTTGAAGAGATTAAACAGATGATTCCTATGGCACGAATAGGCAAACCGGAAGAAATTGCAAAAGTCGTACGTTTTCTCTGCTCTGAGGACGCATCATATATCACCGGACAGGTGATTTCGGTCAACGGCGGAATGTGCTGATTCAGCGATAATCCTCACCGCTGTCATGCCCGCGCAGGCGGGAATCTGTCTTTTACAATAGACAGCAGGGACAATAAATTCTGTTCAGTATAAATATATCATTTCATTAAATAAAATAATACGGACATTGTAATGAAAAAATGTAAAAGCATAACAATAATCGGCATCCTCCTGATGACCATCGTTTTATTATCATGGGCCGACAACTGGACCGACCTGAAAAAAACCTCTGGTAACATCAATTCAATTT
>JBFZEZ010000009.1:0-2770 GCA_041306585.1 Spirochaetota bacterium
AAAAGGTTATATTTTTTACTAAACATTAATATGACAAGAAAAATATACATTTTATGAAAATTTTATTATGGAAAGTACACTAAGTTATAGAGAAGGAGCATGAGGCTGAGATTTTCGAATGCGTATAATGTTTCTCACGATCAAGCAGATAAAAATCAGAAATAACACCCCGATCCAACAGTCGCCATAGCTTACGTAAAATGTTTTATATCCTGTATTCACCGGTACATCCCACACCTGAAAATCTACTGCGCCGCTTCTTGTGATCACCGGACCAACTATCGGAGTGATATGCCTTCCAGTGAGATCGACGAACCCTGCCGCGCCGTCGTTTACAGCCCGCACAAGCGCGCGGCGTGTTTCAACAGCGCGGACTCTCGCGAGCTCAAAGTGCTGGTAGGTTTCAGTCGTGGGGCCGTACCAGCCGTCCTGGGTTATATTTACAATAAAACCCGGATCGCGTTTTTCATTATTGATGAAAAATGAACGTACATGCTGCGGGAAAAGGACCTCGTAACAAATAAGGGGGAGAAAAAATCCAGCAGGCTTACATATACGATCAACGGGGAAGGTCTTCTCGAAATTGCGGGGGCCATTTTTTGCAACGTCTGAAAGTTTCAACAACTGCCTGCTGCCGGGGAGAGATTTTGTCCTATCAGTAAGACTATAGGTAATGCAGTTTGACTCGGCACCACGCGCAAAACGGGAGTCGCCGATGAGTCCTGTAAGTGCATCCTTCAGCCCAAGGTATTCCATGAGTTCCTCTCCTGGCAGGTATTCACCGAAAGCGAGGAGTATCCGTTTACTGTACATTTCACGGCGAAGACCATCGCGCGAATAGAGTGCCGACGAATTCGCCGGTTTAAACGCCATTATCTTTTTTTTATTGTATACACTATTGTAAACTGTTTCATTGAAAAAGACATCGACATTCCAATTATAAGCAATGAGCTGCACCATGAGTTCAAAGAGGGGCGAATAAATTTTTTTCTTACGGTTTATAGGATTGTCATAGGCGCTGAGAAACGGAACCGCTGATTCAGGGAGTACAACAATGTCCAGTTTTCCCCCGGCTGCTTCGGCTGCTTTTTTTACCAGGTCCGGTATTGTTGTATGCAAAAGCCTGCTGATTTTTTGAGGCGTGGCAATTTTTGAATCCTCAGGGGGCGCGCATGGATTAATAATGGCTATTCTGACATGAGGGAGATTTTTCTGAAGATTTTCCATCTCCACCTTTCGTATAACGCCATATGTCAGCACAAGAAGAATCATAAGGGGGACAGGTAAAAAAAAACGAACCATGCCGAAAGGTGTGTATGACTTCATACCTTCCCGCAGACTGTTTTTTAATCCCCCTGGCCCATACAGCATTGTAATTATAAGGCGTGAACAATTATAGAAAAAATAACTCACGGCAAATAGAAAAAAAGTCAGACCGTATATCCCCACAGTATCTGCAAGCTGCACCACCAGTGAATTACCGGCAATGGAGTTTGCCCAGCTATATGAAAAAATCCGCGGTATGAAATAATCAACAACAAGTGCGAGAAATCCGGCAGCAAACCAGCGAGGGTGAAAAATTTTTTCCCATCGATTGCGCAGGGAAACTCCAAAAATAACGACAAACAAGGGTATCTGGGGATTAAAGAAAAGGGCAAAGGGTATGAAAATCAATGCGGAAAAAAAATCATTCAGTCCTATGAAATTCCGGTAGAGATGGAACATCCAGTAAAATGTAAAGAGGGCAAAAAAAAATGAACATGAAAGGCCGGACAGGAGGAGCATAGTAATTTTTTTTCTGTAACGCCCCGCCAGGTAAAAAAGGGGCCATGGAAGAAGCCAGCCAAGCGCCGGCGCGCCAAAAGGGGCAAGGGACAAAGCGCAGGAAAGCCCATGCGCCATTCCCAGGGCCGGAATAATAACCCAGTCATTTTGAAAAAGTTTTTTAAAATTGAACGAGGTCACTTTTATGTTAAAACTCATTGATAATACTTTTAATAATTTCGGTTTTGAGGTCCTTTAATCTCGATGAAAGACTCACCTTGTACCGGTGAGGATTTAAAAGCCTGCGGTATGTTTCGTGGAGGGATTTCAAACTCGTGTTTGCAAAACTACGAATCTCGGCAAGCGGAGTCCCCGGTGTTGTTCTTTTTCCGTTGTGAATGACACACGAGATGAGTTTCTCAGCGCGTGAGTAATTTTTCATGGTAAACCCCGAATATTCGGTGGTGGGGTGCCTGAATTTTATCGGTTCTTTTTTTTTAATCATCCCGGCAATTTCGTCATGTTCTTCTTCGAGGTATACAAGGTCGCCAATTACGAGTCCATTTTCATCGTAAAACCGCATGATATTTTTTATACCGGGGTTTGTTATCTTTTCAGTCTGGTTTGAAATTTTCAGGCACGGCTTCATGGCGTCGTTCACCTCCCGCGCAACTATTTTATAAACTCCTGATAGCGCAGGTTCGTTCCCGCCGGTAATAAGGCAGGTGCCGACCCCCCACGCGTCGATCGGGGCTTTCCGCGCCCTGAGCTGCATGATGATGTGTTCGTCAATATCGCTTGAAGCGTAAATTTTAACATCATTCAAACCGGCGTTGTCGTGCATCCCCCGGGCTTTTTTGGAAAGATATTCAAGGTCGCCGCTGTCAATACGAACACCCATGACGGATGGATTGTTTTTTTTCAGTTCACTGAATACGGCAATCGCATTGGGGACCCCGGACTGAAGCGTGTCAAAAGTATCAACCAGAAGGACGCAGGATTTCGG
>JBFZEZ010000010.1:0-3543 GCA_041306585.1 Spirochaetota bacterium
GGTTCACCCTCGAAAAATTGGCATATACTTTCGGGGACACCCTCATTCTGAAAATAAGGAAATACAAGGGCCAATCGCATGACGGATAAAATAAACTTGATAAATTAACTGTATTATTTTATATATGTATGATAGTTTTTACCGGCAGGTACCGGTGTTTCTGTGAAAAAGTGTATTCAGGTTAAACAGGATGACAGATAGCGAACGTTTCAGGCCGTGGGGATTTTATGAAAACCTTGCTGATGCCGATAATCATAAAGTTAAACGGATAACTGTATACCCCGGGAAACGCCTAAGCCTTCAGAGTCATGCCAGGAGGGCGGAACACTGGTTTATGGTACAGGGTACTGCTGTTGTCACACTGAATGACAATAATATAGAGTTATCCCATCATCAATATGTCGATATTGCACAATCTGAGCGGCACAGGATTGAAAATGTCGGTACCACTGACCTCGTTTTTATCGAAGTCCAGACTGGTGATTATTTCGGAGAGGATGACATTATCCGGTATGAGGATGATTTCGGGCGATCTTGACTTCACCCTACCTCTCCCGGTTTTGATGCTTGGAAGGGGGAGGGGATTAAGATTTTTTAAATTGTTGTAACATTTGATTTGGATGATTATCGAAAAAATGAAATATTTTTTTCTGCTTACTCAGGAATACCATAGAAGACACAAGTAAGTAAACAATAAAACCAATATTATAATACAGGAGAAAGGTTATCCATGATTAGCGTTAATGAAATCACGAAGGCCTATGGCGATGTTATAGCCGTTAACAACATCTCCTTTACCATCAGGACCGGCGAAATTACCGGCCTGCTCGGACCCAACGGCGCGGGTAAAACCACGACCCTCAGGATGTTGACCGGCTATCTGAAGCCAGAAAAAGGGTCGATAACTGTCGGTGATTACAATGCCTCGGATCACCCCCTTGAAGTTAAAAAAATTATCGGGTATCTGCCTGAATCGGCGCCAATTTACGGAGATATGCTCGTATATGATTATCTTGCTTATATTGCGGAAGTGCGAGGGATTTCGGGGACTGACCGGATCAAAGAGATAGGGGCATTATGCGGGATCAACGAGGTCATGCACAAGAACGTAAGCGAGCTTTCCAAAGGCTATAAACAGCGGGTAGGACTTGCGCACGCCATGATTCATGACCCGGATATACTGGTCCTCGACGAGCCGACAAGCGGCCTGGACCCCAACCAGATCATTGAAATCAGGAACCTCATTAAGGTAATCGGCAAAAAAAAGACCATCATTTTATCAACACACATCCTTTCCGAGGTCGAGGCAACGTGCGACCGGGTCATCATCATTAACAAGGGGAGCATTGTCGCTGACGACAGCACGCGCAACCTGCAGATGTCGACCAAGCAGGGAAAAACTATTTCACTCAAACTTTCCGGGGCGTCTTTTTCGGACGCGTCTGATGAGCTTAAAAAAATCAACACTGTTACCCGCGTTGCTGAAGTGCCATCGGACGATGGCCTCATGTCGCTGACGGTCTCGATCAGCGGTGACAGGGAAATCAGGCCCGATATCTTCAAACTTGCGGGCGCGAAGGGGTGGGTGCTGTATGAGATGAGACAGGATCAGCTCTCCCTCGAAAATGTATTCAGGGAATTGACAAAAGGAGGGGACTATGCGAATGCTTAACATCCAGATAAATAAACTGAACGAGGCGCGGGCCATTATGAAAAAGGAACTACAGGCCTATTTCATCAGCCCGATAGCCTATATCGTTATCACGATATTTCTCATTTTTACCGGGTTCTTCTTTTTTAAGGACTTCTTTTATTTCGGTCAGTCTGAAATGAGGAATTTTTTCCAGCTCCTGCCCCTCATGCTCGCTTTCGTGGTCCCTGCGATCACCATGCGTCTTTTCTCAGAGGAGCGGCATAGCGGTTCACTCGAGATCCTTCTCACGCTGCCGGTCACGACTCGGGACGTGGTGCTCGGGAAATTTTTCGCCGGGACCCTGTTTGTCATGATTATGATAGCCCCGACACTCATATACGCAATCACTGTATTCATTGTGGGATCCCCGGACTACGGTCCGATCATCGGCGGATATCTCGGTACGATTCTGCTCGGCGCATCATATGTGTCGATCGGTATCCTTACATCGTCACTCAGCAGGAACCAGATTATCGCGTTTATGATCGGGTTCGCTGCGTGCTTTACGCTGTGGCTTATCGACAAGATCGTATTCTTTCTCCCCAATGCCCTGAGCATTCTCGATTATTTCGGCTCAGATTATCATTTCGAGAACATATCGCGAGGGATCATTGATTCGCGCGACATAGTATATTTTCTTTCGGTCACGATTATTTCCATACTGCTGACCGTTAAAATCCTTGACGAGAGGAGATAACCGGCAATGAACATGAATGATATAACAAAAAAAGCACAAGAACTGAATACCAGGGTATCAAACTGGGCTTCCAGTTCATTCAATATTAAGGAAAAGGACTTCCAGCTTGCATTATACATCGTTATAATAATCCTTTTCAATATAGCCGGGGCGACACTGAATTTCAGGTGTGATCTCACCCGGAACAACACGTATTCACTTTCCGACAAGAGCAGGGAGGTCGTTTCGGGACTGAAGGAAACCTTCAGGATCAAGGTCCTTTTTTCTCAGGACCTCCCGGCGCAACACGCGTCGGTACAGCGATATTTGATCGACCTCCTCAATGAATATTCCTTTTACGGGAACCGTTATTTCAATTACGAGATCATCCCTGAGAAAGACCTCGAGCGGATCGCCGGTGATTACGGGATCACCCCGGTGCAGAGCCAGGAGCTCGCGAGCGATCAGGTCAAGATCAGGCGGACATACATGGGACTTGTCTTTCAGCAGGCTGACCTTATAGAGAAGATGAATGCTGTGACAAATACCGTCGGTCTCGAATACGAGATTTCGTCGAATATCCAGAAAATGTCGAACAAAATTGACGGGCTGCTCAAGCTCAAAGATCCCCTGAAATTGAAGCTGTTTGTCGATGCCCGTATCCGGCAGCTTCCCATAGACGGCATGGACAAACTTGATAATTCATTGCAAGCTGCTGTCGATAAAAGCAACAAACGCAATTATGACAAGATCAGGTTCGAGCTCATCGATCCTTCAATTGATAATAAGACCGATGAATTTGCAAACACCTACGGGCTCCAGAAAATTCAGTGGGGGCCCGGGGTCACGGCAAAGGGAGGGGGACCTCTCACTCCCGGCGTCGGGCTCCTGGGTATCGTACTTGAGGGTAACGGGAAGTTTGAGGTTGTTGATCTCCGCATCGCCTCGTCCCTGTTCGGCAATAATGTCATAACCGGGCTTGATACCATAGAAGAAAAAATAAACGATGCAGTCGGGCGAATGGTCAGCACCAGCCCCGGTGTAGGGTATATAACCGGTCATGAAGAGGCCGATATCGATGATGAGCGGAACCCGGCAGGGGCAGGCGTCATTATGCAGCTTCTGAAAGATCAGTATGAAGTGAAAAAAATAAATCTTGCTTCCGATGAAATAT
>JBFZEZ010000011.1:0-8960 GCA_041306585.1 Spirochaetota bacterium
ACGAAATAATATGTCTGGTACCCCTGAAAAAAGGGCGCTTGCGAAAATGGCGAGAGGCAATTGCGAGGTTTTTGAAATATGTTTTGTATTTCTATTGACTTTTTTTTTACTTCTGAAATATTATTCCATTCAATAATTTCCAGAAGATCAGCATGAAGACGCGGTCGTACTGCGCCGGGTCTTTCTAATAAATTCAGCAAAAGGTTCCATCAAAAAAATCAATGAAAAAAAATAGTCTTATTTTTTTAGCATCCTTCATTGCAGTCATCATCTGCCTTATCGCCAGCCAGGAAATTCTCGGTGATATGATCGGAAAAAAAATTTTCTTCAATCTCAAGGATATCACCCCGGAGATAAACTTTGATGCCCACATACAGGATGTCCGGGCCCTCATTGAAGGGCTGTTTGAAGGAAAGAAAAAAACTGATAACGTGCAGAAAAAAATTGACCCGAGCCTCTATTTACTTGCAGGAAAAAACGACGTGAGACTGAGCCATTTCTTTATCAAGCTGCAGCAGCTCAAAGAAGGAAAACGGGACACGGTCCGCATTATGCATTATGGCGATTCACTTATCTGGGGCGACAACTGCACCTCCCTTATGAAAAAACAATTCCAGCAGGATTTCGGCGATGGGGGACGCGGAATCGTTCCCGCAGTCCATATCCCTTCTACTGTCCTTAAGGACCACATAAACCGGAGCTTTATTGACCAGTTTAAAGTCTTTCACCTTAGTCACAAGTATGTACTTGAGATATTCAGGCCCTTCCCTGCAGTGAACCCGGACCTCGGATTCACTGCCGAATCCTCCCTCCCCCTCTATCCAGGATCGACAATCCTGCTGGAGACCCCGGAGGGATTTGCCGGTTGGAAAAAAATTCAGATATACCTTCGCTCTCAGTCATCGCCATTCCCCGTTGAAATACCCTACCAGGTAAACCTGCAGTATAATGGAAAAATTGAATCGCGGACGATAAAGCTCCCTCCTGATACCTGTACCACATTAAACTATGAAACTCAACCAGTCAACAGCATCAGCATCGATTTCAACGGCTCACAGGTCTCCCTCCCGTATGTCGACGGCATCAATCTTGAAACGGGTAAAGGAGTGGCATACAGCACCTTTACCAGGATGGGAACCCATATGTCCTGGCTGAACGCAATCCCCGACAACCATTTTATCCAAAACATAAGGGCCGCGTCTCCCGATCTTCTGATACTTCATTACGGCAACAACGAGGCCGTCTCTCTCGAGGCAGTAACGCATTTCAGTTCATTATTGTTAAATCAGCAGTTACGCGCCTGGGTGACAAAAATCAGGGCAGTCCTTCCCGATACCGACATACTCTTGATCGGCCCCGGGGAATGCATGAGAACAATAAAAGGACAGCTCCAGATATTGAACCAAAGTTTTGAAGTCATGGCCCTCCAAAAATCCCTTGCTGATGAATTCGGTTTTTCATATTTCGACACATATGAATACCTCGGGGGAAAGGGGCAGATGATGAGACTCGTCAATCAGCGCCTTGCCACCACCGACTATATGCACCTGACCGTCCCGGGCGGGGACATGCTGGCAAAAGGAGTGTATACTGTCATTTACAATGCGTACAAGCGTTATATCGGTGATACCGGGGGGATGAGGCAGCTTGAAACCATTTCATCTGAGGAGAAGGTCGAATTCAAACAGCCGATGCAGTTCTTTTCCAAAAACTATGGAATCTTCCTGGCAATTGTGCTGATAGTATGCAGCCTCCTCACCAGACAGCCCCGTCTGAGAATACTATTTCTGTCGCTTGCGTCCTGTTATTTTTACATCACCTGGGCGGTATGGCCGGTATTTCTTCTTCTTGCAACTGTTGTTGTGGACTTCACCCTGGGGAAATATATCTATGCGGAACGAATGAAAGGTAAAACCGGGACACAATTCCTTATTATCTCTATCATATATAATATTGGCACCCTGTGGATATTTAAATATCTCGATTTCATGACCGACCTGGCCAATTCTATATCCGCATCACTGGGGCATGGGCTCTCGCTTCCGATGATGAATCTTATCCTCCCGATCGGGATCTCTTTTTATACATTGAAATCGCTGACCTATACCATCGACATCTGGCGCGGGAACATGGAGGCTGAAACAAAAATTTCAAACTATGCCATCTTCATCTCTTTCTTTCCGCAGCTGCTGTCAGGCCCCATATCAAAATCGGTCCATTTCCTGAAAGGGATGGAGGCACGCTACAGGCGTTTCGTACAAATTAATACATTTTATCCAAAACTCGCAAAAAAATACTGGTCAGGGGCTGTTTTTCTTATTCTTACGGGACTATTCAAAAAATTCGGCGCGGACTGGCTCGCTGTCAATCTCATCGACCGCGTGTTCGGCGCCCCGGCGATGTTTTCTTCAGTTGAGATTCTCGTGGCCTTCCTGGGATTCACGATGCAGATCTACGGGGATTTTTCGGGTTACACAGACATTGCACTGGGGAGCGCGGCCCTCCTCGGATTCAAGCTGCCGATAAACTTCAACCGCCCCTTCACAGCCATTTCCATGACCGACTTCTGGAGGAGATGGCACATAACAATGGGATCATGGTTCAGGGAATATTTGTACATCAGCCTCGGGGGGAATAAAAAAAGGGTATATTTGAACCTGTTTATTACCATGTTCCTCTGCGGTCTCTGGCACGGTGCGGGCGTCAATTATGCCCTCTGGGGGGCGTACATGGGATTTTTCCTTCTTCTTGAACGTGCGCTGAAAATCGACAAACGAACACCGCGAAACGCACTCGAAAAATCGCTGAGAACCATCCTGACGATAATCATAATAAGCTGCAGTTTTCTTGTATTCAAAAATCCCACATGGAGCAGTTCGGTCATCATGATGAAAGCGATTGCGACTCTCACGACCCAGATTACAAACGTGAACGTACCGATAATAGGCGTTATTGCGTTATTCTATTTCCTGCATTTTTCACCGTTAACCTGGAAGTCCAGGCTGATGAGTACATGGGCAAAAATGCCAGCGGCCCTGCAGGGGGCGACAGCCGGGGTCCTGATGATTTTTCTTTATAATATCGCGATAGCCGACATCAAACCATTCATTTATTTCAGGTATTAAATCCTTAATTGTTATGCGGAAGTCACCCGGGCATCTTCGAACAGGGAGAACCATTCTTTTTCAGCAGGAGTGAAGTCATCAATTAATCCCAGGTTCACATAATAATCCATCATTATTTTCAGATGAATGATGTCTTTTTCATCTTCTGTATACCCGGAATCTTTCGTGTTGACAATTTCCATCCATGTGATTTCAACCCAATCAAAATAAGCTTTATCTTTTCCTGAAAAAATTATACATGCAGCCATCATGTCAAATTGCACCGTTTCAAGGGCGCGGTCAAATTCTTCATCAGTCATTGATGACAGGGAGATCGCCAGTTCTGTCTGAAAATAATCCCCCCACGTCAGCACATCAGGCTTCACTCCAAATCTTTGAAATATTGAGCCTATGTCCTTATCTTCAAGATAGCTCCTGCTTGAAATACGGTCTATGAACTCTTTTATATAGATCAGGTTCATTATTCTTTTCATGCTGAATAATCCGTCATTCACCAATGGGATTATACCTTCATTTATTAACTCTTTCATAGTCCCCCGTTTTGTATTATACAAGCATATAGATTATTATATTATCGGAACGATACTGGAATTTTTATCATAATTTATATTTTAAAAGTTTATGATTGTATTTTTTCATACCTGATGGTACATGTAAGTTACTATGATCCTGATATACCCACCCATTTCAAAACCGTGCGAACCCCCTGCCGGCCTTGCCAGGATTGCCGGTGCGCTTACATTCCAGGATATCGATTTCACCCTTCTTGATGCAAACCTTGAAGGGATGTTATTCCTTTTGGAATCACTCACCGTTGCTTCCGACACCTGGACCAGACGCTCATTGAACAATCTGGGCAAAAATATCCTTGCTCTAAAAAATCCGTTCACATATGCAAATATCAGCAGATATTCACAGGCAGCGACGGAAATCAATCGGGTCCTGGCCATGGCGGCCCGCCCATACGGGGTCCGCATGAGCCTGGCGGATTACCATGATGAAAAAATGTCCCCTGTCCGCAGCGCAGACCTTATACGGGCTGCTGAAAATTATGAAAAAAATCCCTTCTTTTCCTATTTCAAAAAAAGAATCCCCCCACTTCTTGAAGAAAAAGGGACCGCAACGATCGGCATCTCGTTAAGCTATTTGAGTCAGGCATTATCCGCCTTTGCCATGATAGGGTTCCTGAAAAAAAATGATCCGAACCTGAGAATAATTCTCGGCGGCAGTCTGATCACTTCGTGGATGAGCAACCCGGGATGGAAGAACCCCTTCAGCGGCCTTGCTGACGAAGTTGTGGCCGGCCCCGGAGAAGAGTGGCTGATTGCACAATTGAAAAAAAATCAACCGGGCCGTTCTGTGCAGGCATCCCCCCTCAAAATCCCTGAAAAACAATATATCCCCTGTTTTGATCATTTCCCCCGTGATGCATATCTCTCCCCGGGTTTAATTATTCCTTACAGCGCATCAAGCGGATGTTATTGGAGAAAATGTTCATTCTGCCCCGAAAAGGCCGAAAAAAACAGGTATTCCCCCGCAAAGGAAGATGATGTGCTTCATGATCTTGAAGTATTGAAAAAAAAGCACAGTCCCGCACTGATACATTTTCTTGACAATGCCATGAGTCCCGGCCTTTTGCTCGGTATTGCCGAAAATGACGATGCAACCCCCTGGTACGGATTTACCAGGATAACAGACCACCTGGCCGACCCCGAATTCTGCCGTACCCTGAAGCGCTCCGGGTGCGTTATGCTGAAACTCGGACTTGAGTCCGGAGACCAGAACATCCTCGATGACCTAAACAAGGGAATAAATCTCAAAACAGTGTCACTGGCCCTGCGCAATCTGAAAAAAACCGGGATCGCAGTTTATATATATCTTCTCTTCGGAACAGCTGCCGAAACGATCGCAGAGGCGCGAAACACCCTCGATTTCTCCATCAGGCACAAGGATTATATAGATTTTTTCAACCTCGCTATTTTCAATCTTCCCGCGTATGGACCCGATGTTGAGAAGCTGAAGGTATCGCAATTTTACGAAGGGGACCTTTCGCTTTATTCGAATTTCGAACATCCGAAAGGATGGGGAAGACCGCAGGTGAGGCAATTCCTTGAGGGCGAATTCAAAAGGGAACCTTCCATAGCGGACATCCTCAGGAGGACGCCGCCGCTGTTTACATCGAACCATGCGCCGTTTTTTTGCATGGCTCACACTGAGCGCAGGCCAGTACAATGATCGGCAATTATCCTCATTTTTCAGCCCAACTGCTTGACAATATTATCAGTATATAAAATAGTTGAAAAACGGGTAAGATATCTCCCGCATACTTTAATCAATAAAATAGAAAAATGAAATACCTGCTCGAACATAACATTCTGATACCTGCGAAAGTCACAGATTTCGAGAAAGGAATGATCATCCGCCGTGTCGGTAACGGCAAAGACCAGCAGGGCGTATTCGTCTGTACTGACGATGCCGACGGAATTATTCTGGTCAACGTTATAGACATGGTCTCAATCGCCTTTGAGGCCGAAGCCGGGATACTGAGGCCGCAGGAAAATGATCTGCTCTATGTTTTCAAAAAATCATTCGGCGCCAATAACGCATCTGAAACCGCCCGTGATATTCTGTTTCAATGGCCCCTGTATAAGCAGAACGAAGAGCTGAAAAAACCGATGCGCCACTTCATGGAACATGCCTTCGCCCCGGAACAGATCGTCGACTTTGAAAAATCCTCGAACCTGAAATACCTGTTCGTCCCTATCCAGCAGAAATTCAAGATTGGCCGGTTCGCGGAAAAAATAGACTGGAAGGCAAAAAGAAAAGAACTTTTCAAATGGCAGCTGGACAACCTGGAAAAAGGTGAACACATAACATACGTTGCAATGATACCGCAGGTCTCGACCTTCGATCCCCTCTTTTATTCCCTGGGGACCCAGCCGCATGAAAGCACTACCATCAGCCTTCAGAGTGAACCGTTCAATTTCAAACCAACCCATGGCGGGCATATCAAATGCACCGGCGAAAATGAAGAGACAAAACAATTTATCGTCGATACCGGGTCGACATTCCTGGGAAAGGGAATCAAGTCTATGCTGTCAACCGCGGAAGACGTTGTGAAAGCCCTGAAAAAAGTGTACAGAAACTATACATTCAAAGCTGTTGAAGGGAGAGGGGCTTTTTAACAGGGAACAAAGCTATTAAAAAATGGAGAAAAAACCATGACAATTCAAGATATTTCCGCATTTGAAAAACTCCGTGCAGTCCTTGATGCACTTCCGACCGGTTACCCGAAAACTGAAAGCGGGGTCGAGATAAAGCTCCTGAAAAAAATATTCACAGAAGAAGAGGCCCTCATGTTCTGCGAATTAAAGCTTACAGGGGAGACCGTTCAGGAAATCGCCTCACGGACAGGCAGGCCTGTTGCCGGGCTCGAGGACTTGCTGACCGGAATGTGGTCTAAGGGGGAAATTCTACGCGATTTCAAAGAGGGCGAATACCTTTACCGCATGGTCCCCTGGGTTGTGGGTATCTTTGAGTTCCAGATGAATGTCATGGACAAAGAGTTCGCACAGCTCCACAGGGAACTCATGAAGACCCTCGCCGCCCCCCTTTTCCTCACAAAGCCGTCAATCATGCAGGTTGTGCCGGTCGAACAAAATATACCCGACAGGACCCTGGCCATGCCCTATGAACAGATTTCAGCGATCATCGACGAGGGGAAATATTTCGGCGTCAGCGAATGCATCTGCAAAATGCAGAGCCGCGTAAGCGATCACGGCTGCGACAAACCACACGAGGTGTGCCTCGGCATTTCAGGGGATATAGAATTCTTCGACAAACACCCGATGAAACCCCGCATGATATCAAAGGCGGAGGCCCACGAAATCCTGAAAATGGCGGAGGATGCAGGGCTCATCCACATGACGGCAAACACTCAGAAAGACCACTGGTTCCTGTGCAACTGCTGCACATGCTGTTGTTTTCAGCTTATCGCCGCCCGCAAGGGGATCCCGGGGACGATCAATTCCCATTACGTTGCACACATCAATCCCGACCTCTGCACCAAGTGCAACACCTGCGCCGATACACGCTGCCAGGTCAAGGCTGTTGACAAGGGAGAAAAATACAATACGGTCAATGAGAAAAAATGCATCGGGTGCGGACTCTGCGTTTCGACCTGCCCGGCCCATGCAATCGAACTCAGGCGCAAACCCGAGGATGAACAGATCAACCCCCCGAAAGATGATATGGACTGGCTCCGTGAACGGGGACGCATACGCGGAGTCGATTTTAGCGAATTCGAGTGATGTATGGCGTCACTCTTGTTGAGTTTACTAAATTCCATTTATGCTGTGCTCTGAGCCATATTTAGGGAGATAATGAAAAAAACCGCATCAAAGATGACACTGATATCACTGCGAAAAACCCTTCGTGACCATAGTGACCCGAAAAAGGCGGTGATCCATTCGGGTTACTTCAAAACCGGCAAGGGTGAATACGCGGAGGGTGACCGTTTCATCGGCATTACGATGCCTGTTCAACGGAAGATCGCATCCGAATTCGCCGGACTCCCGCACAGTGACCTGGAAAAACTTCTCCATTCGGGTATCCATGAAGAGCGGATGTGCGCACTCCTTATCCTTATTCATCAATATAACAAGGGAACCGAATCCGAAAGGGATTGTTTCTTCCGTTTCTATCTCAAAAATACTGCTTATATCAACAACTGGGACCTTGTCGACGTTTCAGCTGAACATATTGTCGGAAGGCATATTTTCGAGAATGGATCGAATGCGTCCATCCTCTTTGAACGTGCGGCCTCAAAGCTTTTATGGGACCGAAGGATCGCCATGCTTGCCTCATTTTATTTCATAAAAAAGAAAAGTTTCGATGTCCCCCTCGCTCTTGCTGGACTCCTTATTCACGATCCTCACGACCTCATCCACAAGGCGGTCGGGTGGATGCTTCGGGAGATCGGCAAGCGAGACCATGATATCGAGCTTACATTCCTGGAAAAACATTACGCGGAGATGCCCCGCACGATGCTGCGATACGCGATAGAGAAATTTCCCGAAAAAATAAGGAAAAATTTCTTACATGGAATATCCATCCAACCAGTTTGAGAATCTGCAACAATATCAATTGATAAAAGAGCCATAAAGGTTCCCTCTCAATCTTTATAATTACAAATATTTATATTCAATAAAAAATTTATATTAAATATAATATAAATACAAAAATTAATTTATACTCAATAAAAAAACCAACCGGTCAGATTTTTTTTGATTGACAAATAACTCCTTTTTGATATATTTTAAACCGTCTAGATGGTTTTTAATAAAATATTTTTAAAGGAGATGGAAATGAAAAAAACTCTTTTAGTTTTAGGTCTACTTTTTTCTGTCACATTTTATGTAATCGGGTGCGGGATGCTTAACAGAAACACACCTGAAGCAAATGAATTTAAAGTTCAGATTGTTGGCGACTCGGTATTCGATCGTGAACCTTATGTTCATAAATATCTTAAAATTTTATCCGGCAAAGCCTATAAGGACAATGCCAGCAGCGGTGATGCAATTAAATACATAACCAAACAGTACAGAAAAGCGATTGCGAGTAATCCTGACATCAGAACAATCATCATGGACGGAGGCGCAAATGACATTATCGAAAGTCTTATCTTTAACCTTGGATGCCGCACATCCGATAGTACCCCATCGAAAGAATGCCAATCATTTCTCAACAGCATTGGCGACGAAATCGACAGCCTCTGGGATGAAATGGATACAGATGGCGTTGATGACATCGTTCACATGGGATATTATCATCTGA
>JBFZEZ010000012.1:0-2656 GCA_041306585.1 Spirochaetota bacterium
CTCATTCTGTAATCATGACTGCCGCGGTTTTTAAATGCTTCAATTTTTGTAGAAATCTCCTAAGCCTTTCGCCACGATTTCTATCATTTCAATTGGTGATTTCGCAGCCATTATGATTACAGAATGAGTCACGATATTGAAGATATAATTGTTGTCCTTGATAGCCAGGCTAATTTCGATAAAATGCATAAGGCGCCTGATTCGGTGAAGCAATACTTACAGCAGGAATTCAAAAGTTTTTTAGATGACGATCAATTTCTCGAATCAGTATCAGGATATATTGGCTATGTCCAGACCAGCACAGGTCGGGCAATACGAGTAATTGAATTCATGAAAAAATATATAGAAATAAAATGACAACAATACCTTATGTATCTGAATAATGCTTCTGCAACCATGTGCGATAATCCCCGCTCCGAACGTTTTCGATCCATCCTTCGTTGCCCAGATACCAATCAATTGTCATATCCAGTCCTTTGTCAAAATTGACCACCTGCTTTCACCACTGATCAATAAAAGACACATTTGACATTCATCGAATAGCGCATTATCTTATTGATCTTGATTACCGTTATCCCTAATATGAGAAACTACCGGTGGTGCTGTTTACCGATGAAGCAGATCAATGGAAAACCACTCACCAAATCGTTCATATTCGCCATGTGCCATTCAAGTCAAAAGCCAAATTATACATTATAGGTGCAAAGGTCACGGTTTCGACCGTATCGAGCAAGCCGAAATTCTGCTGGTCGTTCTGATATATCATTTAATGAGTCATACTATGCTGATGCCGACTCCTGAAGTAACGGCCAATAGTAGTTTTTCAATCCTTTCATTACAGCAGGAAACGGAAGGCTATTGTTCCGCAATCCATTTTTCCTTAGAAATGCATTCCATTGAATAGTTTTTTCTTCCATACGAACAAATTCCCCACCAAGGGCCGCAGGTAGTATTTTCGGTACCAGGGTTCCCCTTCTTTTGAAGGTTGATTTTATTGCACCACATAATGTCTTCCTGTCTATCACGAAAAGCGTGCTCATCATATACAAATCAAAAAAATCCTTCATGCGGCTGTTCGGCGCGCCAAGGGAAACAAGCGCCTCTAGCTTTTCCGCGATTACTGTTTCCATGGAATACATCCAGACATTCGGTGCGGGGAGATCGAGCAGTGCGGGATACGCACATCTTTGCGCCGGAGGTACTATTGCATCACCAAATCCAATATCGACCTGAATGCGTATCCGTGCTTTTTCCAGGTATGTATTAATCAGCAGCCGTTGCCCCTGGTAATTTTTGTCTTTCCGTATTTGTTCTATTTTAATACTATCGAGGTCAAATGTAAGTCCGTCGTCCATGACCGACATTGAACATATATCCCTGAAGATGCTGATTATTGCTTCAGGTGAAGATTCGCCATGTTTCAAAAGATCCATATCACGTGTTGGCCGGTACGGTTCATGTATCCAAACTGAAAAAAGCAATGCACCTTTGAGAATCAGAATTTCTGAATATTCGGATACCCCGATACGGTACAAAAGTCGTTCAAGAGCATACCTGGTAAGGATAAAGTTAAAATCCTCACCTTTCTCCCGGCTTTTATACAACAGACGATGCCGGACTGAAGCTGCCATGTTAGGTTTACACTTGAAATTATTCACACGAGCGCCTCTATGTATGGTTTAATAATGTTACTGACCCTGTTCACGTCGGCAAAATACCATAGTTCCTCCACCGGGCACTTCTTCCGCCCCAGACATTCACGCAGTGCTTCAATGGCGGCATCTAGCCCGATTTTATTTCTGAATTTAAACATATCCGTGATGGTTTTGGCGACACTATAGACACTTACTTCAACATTTTCTACGTTATATGCGTTAATGCCCTCTGAGAATGATTTTCCAGAAAGCCTGATGAATTGCATTTGCTGGTCATCGATTTTCGGCTTTCTGGCGCCCGTCTCGATCGCCATCCAGATTGCGTGTGGCATTTGTGTCGTCATTTCATGAAATTGCAGGGCTGAAAGGAGGCATATAACGCCATGTGGTACTCTTTTTTGTACCTGGGCAAGGGTGTGGTTTTCGGAGATTTCTATATCATTCATCTCATAGAGGCCCCTCCCGGAACGGGTGATAATGCCCTGGTCCTGTAGTCTACTCAGGTACTCGCGGGGGATATTATACTCGACAAGATCACGTGGCCTTATGACGCCTTTTTCTTTGATGAGTTTCAGTGCCATATTATATTTATTATTTTTTTTCATAATTTTCATTATGTTACAATATGCATATAAAAATCAATAAATATTTTCATATTGTAACATAATTATTTGAAATATAAAAAAAGCCGTTGTAAAAAATTAGTATTATCTACAAGGCCATGTCTGAATCGACCACGCGCGCAAGCTCAACAATCTCCATCTACCCAATCAGCGTATGAATGGAAAACCGATATTCAACGGGAGATTTCGATTAGATGCCTTGATAAGATATATCTTTCCTTTCAATTTGAACTTATCAGGATGAAAACTTTTCAGGCTGAAAAGTATATCGAAACAAAAAACCGGTTTATTGTGGTGCTTCAATCCGCGATGAAATACGATAAAGATCGAAAAGTATTTTTAATGATTGAATTTTTGAGGACTTATAGTAAAATTGAA
>JBFZEZ010000013.1:0-3404 GCA_041306585.1 Spirochaetota bacterium
TACCCATGCTGCGGGATTTAATCAACAAATACGGCACAACTGAAAATATAACAGAAGAAGAACTTTCAAGGGTACGGACAATTCTCAACTGCAGATTAAAGGAGGTCCCGGTATGAGCAAATATATTTTTTATAAGTAAGCTCTCTGATTGCCGCATTCGTAAATGCCGCGGCCAGCAGGATAAACCATAAAAAAAAATATTTGATCATAACGGGACCTCCTTCAATCTGCAAATGAGAATCGTCTGTATCCTTGAAAGTCTCTCTTCTGTTACACTCTGAACTGTACTGTATCTTTTGATTAAATCCCGAAGCATAGGTATTTCGTGAATAAGCAGACTATAGTAATACCAGTCGTGCATGAGCTCCGCTGCAAACCTTATCTCCCCGGCGGTGAGCTCATCCCGGGCGCGACATGAAAAAATTTTACAGGTCTTTATAAAGAACTCACCATCAGCGTCTGTAAATGGTCCCTGGTTATTATAGGCAAGACAGCCGATCTCGCCGTCAATCCCAGTGAAACCGACAAATGAGCACTGGATGCCCTCATCGATTTTTTTCTCATGTTTCATATCCGTGAATAACGCATTGAATGTTTCATGCATGTCATTATTTCCGGTCATTCTCTCCCCGGTTTTGAAGGAATGAGTTCGTTCTCTAAACGTGATCTCAATATCCTCACGTGTCCCGTTGAAATTATGACTCCCGCAGCAGAGTGCGCATGAGGCGCCGAAACCCGGCCTGCAGATGTTTATATCTTCCATTATTAGATTTGTCCATGAACATTTTTTTATGTCAATTTTTTTATCTTGACGAATGAGATTTAGTTTATAGAAACTTTCAACAAAAAAATGATGCAGCAAAAAACAATACAAACTCAAAACGGTACTATCTTTTATAGAATGGGTCAACACGCTGGAGAGACGGCGATAATTTTTATTCACGGGGCTGCCGGGGATTCGCGGCTTTTCCATGGTCAGCTTCGACATTTTGCCGACAGCTTCCCTGTGATCGGTCCGGACCTTCCTGCGCACGGCCGTTCGCAATGGAACTGCATGCCATCCATGGATGAGTATTCCAATGCCATCATTGAGATCATTAAACAGGAATCCCTGCAATCTGTGGTGCTGGTTGGCCATTCCATGGGAGGATGTGTATGCCTCGATATATTCGGGAAATACCCGGGGCGTATCAAAGGGATGGTGCTCGTTAGTACCGGGTCGAAATTGCCGGTATCCGACGAGCTCATGTCGGCGCTGAAGATGGACCCTGAAACCCTCGGGGGTGTTATTATGCGCGGGCTTTTCAGCAGGGATATTGCCCCGCTGGTTGATATGTTTAAAACAAACTTTGTTATTACTAAGCGGGAGATAATTGACCATGACCTTCGCGTCTCCCGCGAGCTCGATTATGATGCTATGCTTGGGGACATCAGTGTCCCGGTGCTCGTAATAGCGAACAGGAATGATGTCATGGTCCCCCTTGAAAAGTCATCAGAGCTGGCCGGGAACATTCCAGGGGCCCGACTCACTGTATTTGAATATTACGGGCACCTTCCTTTTTTTGAACATAAAAATGAATTTAACCAATGTCTGGAATCTTTTTTGTCAAATCTATAATTAATCCGTAACATTCATCCCGGCATTGATTTCAAAACTGATGATTGTATTTCCCTGACATGAACGGACTTAAAAAAAAGCAATTTACATTTCTATATTAAATCTCATAATGAAATACTTGACAAAACGCGAATTGTTTTTCATGTTAACTTAATTTTCTTTTCATATCATATAAAAAAAGCTTTTATCGGGAATTTGTATTGCAATTGACCGTTTTTTTTGGTTTGCATGAGCCTGAAAAAGGGAAGAATTGCACCGGTGAAGCTTCTTTCTGGAAAAAAGGCCACAATTAACATTTTATTCATTACAGGAGGAAAGGAATGGGAATTAAAGTAGCCATTAATGGCTTTGGTAGAATCGGACGGAATGTATTGCGTGCCATCATGAAGAACCCTGAAAAATACGGGGACATTAATGTCGTAAGCATCAACGATCTCACCGATGCAAAAACAATCGCTCATCTTTTTAAGTATGATTCCATTTTCGGTATATTTCCTGGAACGGTTTCCAGCGGGTCCGGTACGATTACCGTGAACGGCAAGGAAATCAAGATTTATTCAGAGAAAGACCCTAGAAAATTGCCTTGGAAGGCGGAAGGGATCGATGTTGTCATCGAATCGACCGGCGCCTTTAAAGACAAGGAAAAACTTATGGCCCATATCGATGCCGGCGCAAAAAAAGTGATCATTACCGCTCCTGCAAAAGATGAAGATATCACCATTGTCATTGGGGTTAACGAAGATAAATATGATAAGGATAAGCATCACGTTATTTCAAATGCTTCGTGCACCACGAATTGTCTTGCCCCGGTCGCCAAAGTTCTGAATGATACTTTCGGTATCGAAAAAGGTCTGATGACCACGATACATTCATATACTAACGATCAGAGGATCCTGGATCTCCCCCATTCCGACCTTCGCCGGGCTCGCGCTGCAGCGCTTTCCATGATCCCGACTACCACGGGGGCTGCAAAAGCGGTTTCCCTGGTTATTCCTGAATTGAAAGGGAAATTAAACGGGGGTGCAATCCGCGTCCCTACACCGAATGTGTCGCTTGTAGACCTTACCTGCATCCTGAAACGTTCGACAACGGTTGAAGAAGTAAATGCAGCCCTTAAGAAAGCGGCAGAAGGCCCGCTGAAAGGCGTTCTTCAGTTTTGCGAGGAAGAATTGGTTTCAGTCGACTTCCTCGGGAATTCGCATTCGTCAATAGTTGACGCAGCGTCAACCACACTCATCGGCGACAATATGGTCAAGGTCATGAGCTGGTATGATAATGAGTGGGGTTATTCCGTTCGTGTCGTTGACCTGACAAAATATATTATGAAATAATCTATCTGATAATATTCAAACGAGGGACCCTATGAAGAGGCGTAAAATATTTGCCGGCAACTGGAAGATGTATAAGACGTACAATGAAGCTGTTGAATTGGCGCGGGGTATCATTGACGGTGTCAAGGGGGTCGATGGTAAGGAAGTTGTCATCTTCCCTCCGTCTCCTTATGTCAGGAATATCGCTGACCTCTGCAGGGGGTCTCGCGTTGAAGTCGGTATGCAGAATATGTATCATCAGAAAGAAGGGGCTTTTACCGGCGAGGTATCACCCCTGATGGTAAAAGACTCGGGTTGCCGGTATATTCTCATTGGGCATTCCGAGCGTCGTCACGTTTTTGGAGAGACTGACGAAGAGATAAACAAGAAGGTAAAAGCGGCTTTCGAATTCGGAATCGACCCTATGATTTGTGTGGGGGAACTCCTTGATGAACGGGAAAGCGGGCGTACTGAAG
>JBFZEZ010000014.1:0-3925 GCA_041306585.1 Spirochaetota bacterium
GTTTACGATTCTTGGTCTGCAAGGATTTTCGATTTTTCATCCCTGGTTACTTTACTGTTGTAGAATTTTTTCATTACTTCAAACGGGACTTCGTAATTCTGTGCGGCATTCCACATCAGGAATCCGCGCACGCCCGAATCCTTAATTGCCAGCAGCTGGTCGTAAATATATTTATCATACGGGATATCGCCGAGTTTCATTCTGAAGGCCTGTATATAAGTGACAATTTCAGCTTTTTTTACTCGGTCCGCGGCTTTTTTCGATGTGATGTAAACAGTATGATACGGGTCATACTGGAGTTTTTTGCTCCAGGTGTAATGTGAAGGGTAGGCCATCGGGCATATTATATCTACGACCTCGTCGAGACTTTCCATATGCTGGCCGATGATGTCGTTTTTATTAAGCGGGATCCTCCCGAAGATGTCAGCGGCGGTCCTGACATTGTATTTTTTCAGCTCTTTACGCGCATTGAGTAGCACATCCCCTATAAAGGCAGCGCGGTCGGCAGCTGTGAGGTATTTCAGTTTTCCTGAATCCTCAAACCTGATATAATCGAACTGGATCTCTTTGAATCCTCTTTCACATGCAGTTTGCGCTGTTTTGATTTTTTCATCAATATGCGATTTTTCAACAGGAAAATGCTTGAGGCCGTCGGGGAACATGACTACCCGTGCAATCGGGTGTATGCCGTTGGCACGGCATAGAGCCACATTGGCTTCAGGTATGACGCAGCTTTTGTATGCCCGCCCCTGGACATCAATAACAAATGTATTAATGTATGATTTTTTTGCCATATCAATGAATGTTTTAAGTTTTTTGATGTCTCTTCCCGAGGCAACATTGAGATATATCCCGCGGTATGTTTCCGGATATTTGTAAGGTTCCTGATAATTTTTTTTAACTTCATTATTGATAATGGTAATATTGTCTTCAGAAGTTGTAGATTTTATTTTTTCATCCTCAGCCGTTATAAATGTTGAATGAAAATTTTGAAAAGAGAAGAAGCATGCAATTAAAATGATAATGATATACAATTTTTTCATAAAAACCTCAAAAAAAGATAGTTCTCGTGCGGTTACAGATGTTACCTCAATATATTGTATCGACTTACTGTGCCCGTAATATTTAGATAATATAACAAAATTTTTCCAAGAATGCAACATTTTCTTTAAATAGCTTAATTGTAAACATTTTTTGCAAAGTTCTGTGTTTTATTATCAAATTAGTTGACGATTTTTTTATAATTTATTATTATAGTTTTTTATATATGTATCACCTCAATCCTCAACAGCACTAATATGTCATTAGATTAATTGCAGCAAGTTTACCACTGGAGTGGCCTTGTATATTGCGAAAGACATTATCGAACTGGTCCGTGAAAGGGCCCGTATTGAAGATATAATCAGGAAATATGTGCCTTCTTTAAAATTAAAAGGCAGAAATTATACTGGATTATGCCCATTTCATCGTGAAAAAACCCCATCCTTTACTGTTTCTCCTGATAAACAGATTTTTCACTGCTTCGGGTGTCATGCCGGGGGTAATGTTTTTTCTTTTATCGAACGGATTGAGCGTCTTGATTTTGCCGGAAGTGTAAAACATATCGCTGAAATCGTTGGCATTGAAATAAAAGAGGGAGAAAAGCGGGAAGATTCACGTTTCAATGAAATTCTCAAGCTTAATAACGCGGCCTTAAAATCATATAGTATCTCCCTTAAAGGAGCAGGAGGAAAACCTGGATACGATTACCTGATAAAAAGGGGTGTTCACCCGGAAAGTATCGATGAATTCAATCTTGGATTTGCCCCTGATACCTGGAATTTTCTGACCAATCAAATCAAGGATGCTAATGTTGACCTGAACCTGGCGGAAAATATTGGGCTTATGAGCTCAACAATAAAAAATGAGCAAAAACATTGGTATGATAAATTCAGAAATCGGGTCATTTTTCCGATTTTTGATAATGGGGGGAGGGTCGTAGGGTTCGGCGGAAGGACGATCGCTGACGCTGATCCGAAATATCTAAATTCCCCTGAAACCGAGGTGTTTAAAAAACGTACAGTTTTATATGCTTTTCATCTGGCCAAGACCGCAATCAGGGAAACTAACAGGGTTATCATTGTCGAGGGATACCTTGATGTGATAGCGTGTCATCAATCCGGGGTAAAGAACGTGGTCGCTCCCCTGGGGACGGCCTTGACTCAACAGCACCTCGAACAGCTGGCCCGATATGCGGGGGAGATAATCCTGCTGTTTGATGCCGATTCAGCCGGTTTAAAGGCGGCAACGCGCTCTCTGGAATTGAGTGAGCATATAAATGTTGACGTAAAAATAGCGATGCTTCCTCATGGTGATCCTTTCGATTACATCATTCAGAAGGGGATCCGCGAGTTCATGTCAATAGTGGATAGCGCCCAAAAGCCGGTAGATTTTAAAATCGGCCGCATAATGGCTGACCTTCCCTCACTTGGGAATAAAAACGCCATGTTGCAGATTTTTGCCGTAATCAGAGGGATTGACCTTGAAACAGAAAGAGGGGCATACCTTAAAAAGATTAGTTCCCTTTTGAATCTCGATGAAAACGCGGTCCGGATAGACTTTAAAAATTTTTCATCGCGGGTGACATCCAAGGCAGGCGGGACAATGACCTTTAGCAGTGATGAAAAAAAAGTGAGCGCAGGATCAAAAGAGGATTATATAACCCGTGGTTACCAGGACCTTATAAAGCTTATCTGCTCTTACCCTGAACTGCTTTCGAAAGCTGTTCTCGATTTTTCCGCGGATGATATAATCGATGAGGCGACCCGCAGGGTATTCGGTAAAATGGTGGAAATATTTAATTCCCATGAAGAATTCTCATGTGATAAAATGTTTGACTTTTTTCCGGAAGGGAACGAGATGAAAATCCTGAATGATTCGATTCATTCGGAATTTGATTTTCCGAATCCAAATTCCGTATATACCGAATTGTTTGTTAATATGAAAATATTCCAGATAGAGAGTAAAATTAACCGGTACATCGATCTGATTAAGACAAAGAATGATCCCAATGCCCAGAAATATATCACTGAAATCGAGGTCCTGACCCGGGAAAAACAAAAACTTTCGCAATATATTTATAATAAAAATTTATCTTAAATATTATTTAATACAAAGGATGTAGGGAGCATATGGCAAAAAACGAGTTTACGCTGGAAAACATACCCGAAGTAAAAAAATTGATTGAGGTCGGCAAAGTCAACCATGAGATAACTTACGACGAAATCAATGATATTCTTCCCGACAAACTCCTCAATTCCGAGAAAATAGATGATATTTTTATCCTCCTCAACCAGATGGGGATCGAGGTTGTTGAGGAATCGACGAGGAAAACCCCCCTTGCCCCGGCCAAAAAAAAGAAGGCCCCTGCGAAGAAAACTACAGCCACGGGTGAGGAAGCGGCGCATATTGATGACCCGATACGCCTTTACCTGAAAGAGATCGGCAAGGTCTCCCTTCTCTCGGGCGACCAGGAGGTTGACCTTGCGAAACGCATTGAAGACGGTGAGATCCTGATCGAAAAAGCGGTTATGAATTCCACCCTCCTGATAAATGATCTTATAAAAAGTTATCCCAAGGTCAAAAGCGGTAAAATCAAACTGACCGATGTGCTGCGCGTCAACAGGCTCTATTATTTTTCTTCTGTCGATTTTTCCGAGATGGAAAAGAAATATCACGATAAAATGAAATTCATCATAGAGGATGATCACAAGATCCTCCAGCTTAACGGAAAGTTGAAGAAAGTCGAAAAGGATTCAAAAAAGGCCCAGGAGGTCTTAGACAAAATCAAGGTCTGTTTCGACGATATAAGGAAAAATGTGGAAGAGATCGGCATTAATGAAAACGAAATCAGCAAACTCTCCCATAAGATGCAGTCAATGGTGAG
>JBFZEZ010000015.1:0-2902 GCA_041306585.1 Spirochaetota bacterium
CTGATAATGATGGCAATAATTGTCGCGACGATACCTACCTTAACGAAATCCTGCATCCGGACATATCCTGAACCGAAACAGATAGCCAGTGGAGCTGCAGCAACCGGCAATGCATATGCGCTCTGTGATGCTAGACATCCCAGAATCATGAGGAACCTGGGATCAAAGTTAGATGCTTGAGCCATAGTCCCGAGAATGGGCATGAAAATTGTAGCAGTAGCGGTATTTGTGCACACGGTTGATACCAACGCTATAACGCCACCAACGCCGAACATGAGCCCGGCCATAGGCAAATGAGCGAATAAGGCCAGATGGTTGCCCACCCAAGTGGCGGCGCCGGTTGAACTAATGCCGTTTGCCAGGGAAAAACCTCCACCAAACAGGAGGATCAGCCCCCAGGGAATCTTGACCGCCCAATCCCATGACAGGACAAATTCGGACTTCTTAATACTGACCGGGATCATGAAAAGCGCAATAGCCATGAATACGGCGATGGTCGAATCGTCAATCCAGGGCAAGAATGTCTGCAGGCCATAAATTGTAATCCCGCCGATGTTCTTCTCTGATTGAAAGATCCAGCAGAGCGCGGTGACAAGGAATATAATACCGACAATCTTCTCGCCCCGACTCCATGAACCGAGCTTGCGCCTTTCCTCGCTGATTATTGCCGTTCCGCCGGGTATCTCAGTAATCTCAGGACGACGCATGACAAAGACAAGCAACGCCCATAGGGCCTACGTAGTAAACAGGGCCATAGGAAATCAGAACATAAGCCAGCTGGAAAAATCAACAGGCGGAGAACCCGGAAAAAGAAATGCCAGTTGCCCCGCGTAGATAATGTTGGGTGGAGTCCCGATCAGAGTGCCCATGCCTCCCGCATTACTGGCATAGCCGATGCCAAGCATGAGACAGCTTCCAAATACGTAAAGTCCCGGTGTAAAATCAACCCCCGCCAGTTTTCCCTCCCCCTGCAGAAGTTTGCCCACTTCCGCTGTGTGCATTATAATCGCCATCCCCATGGGCATCATCATCAAGGCTGTTGCCGTGTTGGAAATCCACATGGAGAGAAAGGCTGATGCCACCATGAATCCCAGCACTATCCTTTTCGGACTGGAACCGATCTTGTCCACGATGAACAGGGCGATCCTTCTATGAAGCTTCCATTTCAAAATGGCCTGAGCTATGAAAAATGCTCCGATGAAGAGGATGACAACCTTGTTGGCATATGGCGCGCACGCATCGGCAGCCCTGGAAACGCCGAGCAGGGGAAGCAGCGCAGCTGGTATAAGGCCGGTAACCCCCCATGGAATTGATTCACATATCCACCATATAACCATCAATATCAGCACGGCCAGACAGTTTTTCATGGCCTTAGTTTTTTTTACAACATCCTCATGAGTTTGAGGATATTTCTGCTCTAACCACTGGAGGAATTTTTTCGTGTCTGGAATGTTCCGGATCCTGCTGCCATCATCGAGGACCAGCATTCCTGCTGCGTTTCCGGCCTCGAGCACCACTTGTTTTTCTTGTGTTATGGTGATCTTTGCCGTGGTTTCAAACATGCCCATAGATGGAGACAGGAACAATATGATCATTAAAGCTAGCGGTCCCAGTACAAGACCGATCTTGTTGCGCAGGGAATATTCAGAAGGAACTGCATCTTCATTTTTCCCGTTATCAGGGGGTGGCGCCAGAGCGTCTGATTCTGTCGCGCCGTTTACGCGTCCATCTGTTATTTTACCTTCACCCCTCTGGTTCACGTCGTGTTTTTCATTTTTTTTGTAAAACAATAAGGACAAAAACTTTTTTGCCTTGTAGTGCATCTCCCATTGCCACTGCCAGAATACCTGGAATTTGATTAGCAGCACCCCGTTCATTTGTTGTTTATCTCCCCTCGAGTTATTCAACTCCCCGCATGAATTTCCTTTATTATCTCGCCGGAATGTTAATTTGCGGTAATCGACATTAATCGTTGTTGTTCTATTAATGGTCCCTATATCCATTTGCCAGAGATCACCTTATCGAGCTGATTTACGTGTTACCATTCCTCATATCTCGTTGTCTGCCTGGTATACGACACTGGAAAATAAACACTTGTTTTAATTAACACGTCTTTTTTCCGTATGCCAAAATCGCTCCCGAATGATACGCCGTGCAACTTTACCGTTCGGATTTTTGGGAAGTGAATCAACAAAGTCAATTGACCGAGGTTTTTTAAACCCCGAAAGATGCTGACCGCAATGTTTAATCAGCTCACTCTCCCCCACCTGATGTCCTTTCTTCAGAACAACAACTGCTTTTACTGCTTCACCCCACTGTTCATCCGGGACTCCTATTACACAAGCTTCATAAACCGCAATATGACGATAGAGTACCTGTTCAACCTCGGATGGATAAATATTGAATCCCCCGGAAATGATCATATCGTTTTTCCTGTCGACAATATAAATATACCCCTCATTATCCCTCCGTGCGATATCTCCCGTATGAAGCCACCCGCCTTGCAGTACCGCGCGGGTAAGGCGGCGGTTGCGGTAGTATCCCTTCATCACATCTGGACCACGTATGATAATCTCTCCCGTTTCCTCCGGCCCCACTTCTTCCCCCCCGGAATCAACAAGTTTCAGTTCAGATTCGAATATCGGCCTTCCGCATGAAAAAAGCTTTCCCATCTGCTCATTTTCGATGGCCTGCAAGTGATCTTGCGCAGTGAGGATGGCGCTAAATGAAGTGGTTTCGGTCAATCCGTACCCTTGCACAAGAATGGGACCGAAACGGCTAATTGCCTCTTTTATTCGTTGAGCTGACATCGGCGCTGCACCGTAAAAGATACCCTTCAAGCTGCGCGTATTGTAATTACTTACATCGGGATGGGAGAGAATCATATTGATCATTGCCGGCA
>JBFZEZ010000016.1:0-2588 GCA_041306585.1 Spirochaetota bacterium
GCCATACCCGAGGGTAATCGATTTCACACCCTGTTCAAGGGCCAGAAGGCCCTCGATGATGGCGATCGAGTTTGCAATGCATGGCGGGACCAGCGTCCCGGTGAGCGGCCCGAAGGGTTCACGGTTTATGCGAATGCCGTTCTCCCCGTATATTCCGACGAGCCTGTCGACATAGCGCCAGTCGCTGATCGATTTCGCAAGAGGTACTTTTTTCGCATATGGTATGTTGTAAGATATTCCGCCCCCCTCGAAGCTCGTGAACCCCGCGGCAAGAGTGATCTCGGCGAGGAGTCGGGCGTCGGGGGTGCCGTGCCGCACCTGGATCGGTTTGGATACGGCTTCAACAACGCGGCGGCACCCTTCCAGGCCGTGGTTTACTGCGGGGAAGCCGTTCAGGCGGGATGTTTTTTCTTCAATTGACTTTTTAATCCCTGCGGCCGCTTCATCGTACCTGTTCTGGCGTGTGTAGGCGTCGATAGTGGTGGGGAGCAGGTCGGCCCCGCCCTCGGTTTCGAGATGGCGGAGAAGTTCGATGTGATCCTCAACAAGCGCCACCCCGGCACGCGGCTGAAGCAGGATTTTTCCGCTCGATCGTGCGTTCAGCATAGCATTGGCAAAGTTTTTTTCCGGAGGAATGGTGCGGTGGTATGCGACTGCATCATCAATGCTGATCCCTTCACCGGTGGGCCATGAGGCTAGAACTTCTTTCCGTTCAGTTGAAAAATTATTATAGCTGATTTTTTTTTGAGCCATTTTTATTCAATCCCTATTAAAAACTTCTGTCATCCCGGCAGGGTGGAATCTGTACTTTTTATTTTTTTTCATCATCCTCATGATCATGCCGATGATGCAGGTCCGGCCAGTGGGGATGCGAGTGGACCCCCGGATCATGGCTGTGGACATGCTCATGAAGCGATGTCTCTTCATCATGGACGTGGTCATGATGCATATCGTCGTGCCCGTGCATATGGGTGTGTTCCATTTCATGGTGTTCATGTCTGTGTTCATGCCTTTCACATGCCATGAGTGTTATTGCAATTATCATAAGTATGAAAGAAATCAACTGTAACATTGACAGTTGTTCTGATAAAAATGTCAATGAAAAGATAAAGCCGAAAAAAGGGGCGCTTGAGAAAATAATCTGACTTCGAATTGCCCCGAGTTTTTGCGCGGATAGTATATAAAGAACAATGCTGACGCCGTAGGAGAAGGTGCCGAGAACAAGCGCCTGTGCCATCGTAAGGGGTGATACCGGGGCGGATGCCATGAACATTCCTGCGATAGTATTGACAGTCCCGGCGCATAATCCCTTGAGGAATGTGCTCTGAACCGCTGATATCCCGTCGATAAGCGCAGTGAAATGATTGTCGAACCCCCAGCAGATGCATGCGCTCCCGACGAGGAGGGCTGAAAGGGCCCCTGAACTTCCTTCATTAACCGACAGGATGATCCCTGATGCCAGTGCAAGCGCGACCCCCACCCATCCCCGTTTCCCCAGGTGGTCGTTGAAAAACATCCAGCCAATGATGACTGTCGCTATGAGTTCACTATTGAGCCATAATGAAACAGATGAAGCTGATGCCAGCCTGAGCCCGTACATCAGCAGCACCGGGCCGATGATCCCCCCCAGGGCAATCGCCCCTGAGAGCCGCAGGACATTGGTCCTGTTCATGGTGAAGATGCTTGAGATTTCATGCCTGGCGATCAGGACAGGCAGCAATCCTGCAGATGCCCCGAGATACAGAAGGCCTGCCATTGAACAGGGATTGATGTCGCGCATAAGGGTTTTGCTGATCGGGGCCATGATCCCGAATAAGATCGATGATGATATTGCAAGTATGAATGGGTAGTATTGAAAAATATTCATGGTATCCTGGAAATGGCGGCGTTACCGTCTACGCGGCTTCATGCCGAATAAAAATCTAACGGGCGCGATGCGCTTAACAAAAATATCATATATCGCCAGCGTGAAGATAAAAGTCAATCCCATCACAAGCAGATACTTTATCCACAGGTTCATACTCATCTGGACAACAAAATAACCTATGATCAGGATCACGGTCTGATGAAGGATGTAGAATGGAAAGGCCCCCTCGGAGCAGTAATCGAGGGCCCTGTTTCTGACCGTTAGATAACGGCTTCCGTATCCGAGCATGGCAAGGATAATGGTCCATGTGCACGCTGTCCGAATCGCCCATAGGGTTAAAAATGGAATATTGTAACCCCATTTCGGATCGCCGAGTGTCAGCGTCCACGAAAGAATCACAATGCAGAAGGCAATGCTGAGTCCGAGTGACACCCTGCGCATTTTTTCGATACGCGAAGTGAATAGCTCATTTGAAGCATATACAAAGCCATATGTGATGATAATTGCATATTTAACAATGTTCGCCCAGTCGTCGACCAGGTTCTGATTGCCGTCCGGCCATAGGGGGCGCAGGCATACCTCGGTTACGATCAACAAGAGCGCTGGTGCATATATCCATCCTCCACCCCCGAGGAATTTCCCCCACCCGGCGATTTTTTTTATCCCCTTATCCCCCTTGAAGTATTTAAATAGAGGGATGAGCGCGATTGTCAGCACAAAC
>JBFZEZ010000017.1:0-3706 GCA_041306585.1 Spirochaetota bacterium
AGCCTTAATGCCTGGATTAAATCGCGTAATTATCAAGATCGCCATGTCTTCCGGAATCATAATTTCACCCTGCAATCTGATTATTTCCGCAGTTGATTTATAGATATATCCATCCAGGAAAATAATGCTGAATCCCAGGGAAAAAATGGCGGAATGGTCATCACGGTAGAGCTTCCCCCGCTGAGTGATAAAATCAAACGATGATTTAATTTTTAAGGAAGAAGTGATGTCATGAAGTTTTATATAATCATTTTCATTGATTTTATAGAGAGAAATACCGGGGTGAGGCTGATCTGGTGTTGCAGACAGTTGAAATACCGTGATAAGACATATGATCACGACACAAACAGGTACATATAAAAACCAGATAGCAATATCACTGTTCCAGAATAAACGCGGGCATGATGCAATTTTTTTTTTATTCGATATCATCGCAGTACAATCATTTTCTCCATAAAAAGTGGCAGGTGCCAACCGTAAATACACACTGCTTCATTTGTTCTAAAGGGTAATTAGTTAGCACATAAACAATTAGCGTCAAGTGAATTTCTCAATCGTTTTTTTTACATTACATGCAACTACACGGTTTCGGGGGTCGTAATAACCCACATCATTCCCGTGCAGACGGGAATTTAATCTCGCAGACGCTAAATTAATGATCCTCTCATGCGAGGGGATGAAATAGGCGTGCAGGGTCTAGGATTTCCTCGAGAAATGATCAACTGCCTTTAATTTTAATTATATTCCAAAGAAAAGAGTTGAAAAATATTGCTTATATTCAAAACTATTTGCAATGTCACCCATAACTGATCCTTATAAGCATAAAGGTAATGAGGTCAAAATGCATCATGCAAAAATTATTCTTTGTCTCTTGGTCCTGATTTTTTTAAATGTACAATTCAGCGCATGCTCAAAAAGACAATCCATAGAAGGAATATATGTGCATTATAAAGAAATACAAAAATACTACACCCTCTCGATCGATAAAGACAATGACAGCGCCTATGAAATCAAGCTGGAGGGTGTTCCCCTCGATGCCCTCAAAACTGCGCCATGGTCAAAAAAATGCAAAGGAGAACTATCCGGAAACACCATTCAATGCGACGACGTGAAATTATTTTTTTCATCGAACTATGAAACGATATCTGTGACCTACCCTTCAAATGAAGTTCAGATATTCATATCCGATAAAAAAAGCATAGAAGAAGACATCACTATTTTTGAAAATAAAATAAAGTAATCTACAGGAATAACATGAAATCATTCAATATCTTAATAATATCCGCCTTAGTAATCATTATGTTATCATCTCTGAAATGCAAAGGGGGAGACCAGCCCCCCATGGTGCCTGAAAAAAGCACCGGAATTGTCCTCGCTAACGGGTCCTCCGTGCGCATCGATCCCTTTATTTTTTCATCACGGGTTGCCGAGCTCCCGAAAGGGACTGCGGTTATCCTCCTCGAGCGTTCGTTTGAAAAACAAGGGGTGGGATCGTCAGTCGATTATTGGTACAAGGTCAGGGTCCAGAATGGAATAACCGGCTGGGTTTATGGGAAAAACATTAAAATAGTCCATACAAAAAATACAGAAACAGTGAAAAATCTAATCGCAGAATTCAAAGAGGAAGAAGAGGAAGAAATAAAGAAAAACCTGATGGGAAAATGGTGGAGCATTAATCTTTTCGGAGAGTTTACCGATCACTGCCTGGAGTTTAACGAAGATGGTAAGTATAAATCATACCAAAAGGGGAACGATAAAATTATCGAGTCGGAATACACCATTAATTTTAATAAAAATGAAATTGTATTCCTTCAAGGGACCTCGTTCGGGAAAAACCTTGACCTGGTAATACGGGGAAATTCATATACACTTAAAAAAAACGTTAATGATGGTGAAATTCGCTTTAAAAAAATAGTTGAAAACCGCAGTGAAATAAAGGAAGAAGATGCCCCTGATACAAAAAAGGGAAAGAAGGGGGATCAAAAAAAACCAAATGTCAATAAGGCTCAATAAATATTTAACCTTGTGCGGTCTTGGATCGCGCCGCAGGGTTGAGGATTTAGTGAGGCAAGGAAGAATTTCAGTCAATAGCGCACTAGTTGAAGCCCTGGCAACTCAGATTACTCCAGATGAAGACATAGTTACCCTGGATGGCTACCCGATTCGCCCCTTTGATGCACCCCAATTTATCATAATGAATAAACCTGAGGGATACATAACCTCAATGAAAGACACGCACAACCGTCCAACTGTACTCGACATTCTGCCGGAGCATTTTAAAAAATTTGGCGTATTCCCTGTCGGCCGACTTGATAAAAATACCGAGGGGCTTCTTTTATTTACAAATGACGGCGACCTTGCGTACCGCCTCAGCAGACCTGAATTCAAGGTCCCGAAAAAATATCATGTGATCATAAACAAACCTTTGGACGATAATGCAAAATCACGACTTGAAAAGGGCCTTTATGTAGATCAAATCAGGGTGACGACGAGGCCTGCTCAGGTCGAAATTTTAGATTCTGACCGGATAAAAATACAATTAACCATCATAGAAGGAAAAAAGAGACAAGTCAGATACATGTTCAAAACATTAGGGTGCAGAGTAAATAAACTTATCAGGGTTGCATATGGACCGCTGACCCTCGATGGAGTCCCAATCGGATCATGCCGTTTGCTCGAACCTGAAGAGGTCCTTTCTCTCCGATCATTAGCGGGACTGTCCTGAAGGGTTTTTTCAGTAATTAAACCCCGTCCCGATCTTTTTCTCATGATTTCCAACCTGAATGACGAAATTAATAAAAGCACAAGGGTATTCAATTTTCATCGGCAAGCAAGATGAAGCAGCAGCATTTCAACTTGTTCATTATGCCGGCGGGTTCGGATTTTGGTATATCATACATAAGCACTGATAAAGGTTAGCGGTTACGATGCAAAATATAGATTTCTATGAGGGATCCAGCGTAAGGCGTGTCCCGGCACAATTAAATGTCCCTGATCCCGAATATTTTTCGAAAATGTCGGCACATTATAACGTCCAGGAAGAAAAAAACAGAAAAAGGGCCAGCCGCATGATATTTTTAATCGTGGCCCTTTGTATAATCTCATTCACAACCGGACTTGTATTGGGCATTAAATTTGCAGCTGGTTCAGAGCGCGAAATAATCGATGACAGTACTCTTAATGCCGTAACAGGGATAAAAGACAGATTAAATGATTTATTCAAAGATAGTTCGTATAAAATAAGCCTGAAAAAAGAACGTTTCCCAAAAAATGAATACCCTTTTGTAATAAAAATCGGAATGCAATTTAACTTTGAAGAATCAAAAAAAATCGCCACAACCCTAAGCGGGAAAGGGCATACTGTTATACTCACCAAGAGTAACGACGGATATAAGGTTTATACCGGTCCCTATAGATCAAAAACTGAAGCCGAAGAATCAATGCAAAAAATTGTGGAAATGCAATCTTATTTGTTGACAAAAAATTTCATTATCCTCAAAAGATAACCTCATAATCATACGATACAGGCATATTGAGCACGGAGCATAAATCCAGCATGATATAGGCATCCCTGCCTAATATTTCGTATGATTGTCGGAATCAATCCCGAAAGGATCATAAAAAATGTGCGAAAATCCAATAATACGCATTGCCGAGGCGGGTGATGCAGAAGCAATATATCGACTCCTGAAATACTATTCAGACC
>JBFZEZ010000018.1:0-7525 GCA_041306585.1 Spirochaetota bacterium
CTATTTCATCAATACAAGCTTTTTTCCAGATCCTCATGTTTAATCTGCGAACATAACAGAAAATTGGACTAAGTCAATAAGAAATCGGCAGCGGAAAAATAAAATACTCCCCTTATTACTCAACAATTATTATAAAATTAAATTGACACAATCATTCAGCGGTTTCAGATTACATCTGCATTTTGAAAAAAACATGGAAGAGGATGGGGTCCGGTGGCCCCCGCGGTCTTCAAAACCGTTGGCCGAGATTTATCGCGGCGGCAGGTTCGATTCCTGCCCCTTCCGCATTAAAGAGGCGTCATGAGCGGATCGAATGAGGTTCTGCGTGAAATCCCACAGGTTGAAAAACTCCTTCAGCATGAGGCCGTGCTTCCATTTATTGACATGATCGGCCGCACTGCGGTTGCTGACGAAATCAGGAAGACAATCGACACATTCAGGCGCGACGTTCTCTCCGGCGCCATACGCTCGGCAGCAGACCTGGTCCCGCTGATTGCTGCATCATGCTCAAAGAAAAAGCTCGAAAAACTGCAGCGCGTGATCAATGCCACAGGAATCATTATACACACGAACCTGGGACGCTCGCCCCTCGGCCGGGACATTCTTGCCGATATGGCGGATACGTTGGGCGGGTATTGCAATCTTGAATACCATCTCCCAACCGGTTCCCGCGGAAAAAGAGGGGGTTTTGCGGAGTCCCTCATCTGCGGTCTCACCGGCGCCGAAGATGCGGTCATCGTCAACAATAACGCGGCATGCGTTTTTTTTATTTTAAACGCCTTTGCCCGGGGGAAGGGCGTTGTCGTTTCGCGAGGCGAGCTGGTTCAGATCGGCGGGGGGTTTCGCATACCGGATATTATGCGTGAAAGCGGCGCCCTCCTCACCGAAGTGGGAACGACCAACATTACCGATCTCGCCGATTATGAAAAGGGGATATCCCCCGATACCGGCATGATTTTTTCCGCGCACCGGTCGAATTACCGCATCGACGGGTTCGCTCGGACCCCGTCGATCAGGGAACTCGCTACCCTTAAAACCGCTTCGGTTATGCTGGTGCGCGATCTGGGAAGCGGCAATTTCCTTCCTGATTCCGGCGGGGGGATACCACTCGATCCAACCCCGGCTGATGAACTCACCCAGGGCGCCGATCTTGTTTGTTTCAGCGGCGACAAGCTTCTCGGCGGGTGCCAGGCCGGTATAATTGCCGGCAGGAAAGACCTGATTGCGGCTTTGAAAAGTCATCCCCTCATGAGAATGCTCCGCGTAGATAAAATTTCATACTTTATCCTTCAGGAAACCCTCCTTAAATATGAGAAAGGAATGCATCGTGATGTCCCCCTCTGGCAGATTGCTGAACAGGATGTAAAAGCGATCAATAACAGGATAAGCAAGGTCTTAAAAAGGATCCATGACCCCGCCCTGAAAAAGATGCTGAAAAAATCGAAAATAACCGGCGCGTTCGGCGGGGGTTCTCTCCCCGGATTCGAGATGGAAAGCTCGGGATTGGCATTTCATATAACGGGGATGAAGGCGTCAGATCTGTACGCCAGGTTTATCAGCAGCCGCGTTCCTATTGTCGGGTTCATTTCTGATGATATTTATTTTTTAAATTTCATGACCGTGCTCGATTGCGATATTGACGAGGTTGCGTGGGCTATCAATGAGTTGCCGGGCAAACAGGGGTAATGTATGTATATAATCGGCACATCCGGGCATATCGACCACGGGAAGACCTCGATCATACGGCAGCTGACCGGTATCGACTGCGACCGCCTCCCTGAAGAAAAAGAACGCGAGATGACGATCGACATCGGGTTCGCGAGCATCGATTACCCGAAATTCGGAACGGTCGGCGTGATCGATGTGCCCGGCCACGAGCGCTTTATCCGCAACATGGTGGCCGGTGCCTGGGGGATCGATTGCGCCATGCTGGTTGTAGCAGCGGACGACGGATGGATGCCGCAGACCGATGATCACTTCCGCGTACTCGTCCTGCTCGGGGTCGAGCGCATTATCGGGGTTATCAATAAGATCGACCTCGCTGACGATGAGATGGCGGCGTTCGTAGAGGAGGAGATGCGCGAGAAGCTCACCGGAGGCGGGTTCCCTGATGCCGATATCGTCCGTGTGTCCGCGCGCACCAGGGCCGGTATCGACGATTTAAAAAATATCATCCACGGGAACCTTAAAAAACTCTCTAAGGCGGCTGATGCGAAGAGGCCCTATCTATTTATCGACCGCGCCTTTGCGTCAAAGGGGCACGGAACAGTCGTAACCGGGACCCTCAAAAACGGCGTCTTCCACGAAAATGAGACAGTCACCATCCTCCCTGTAAAAAAGCAAACGAAGATAAAGAAAATCGAAAGTCACTTTCACGGCATTGAAGAAAGTTCCCCTTCCCAGCGTGTCGCCCTCAACATCACCGGAATCCCCCTCGACGACGTCGGGCGGGGCGCTATCGTGTGCCTGCATAATTTTTTTACCGAGACTGATGAGATCGTGGCCGCAATCAGGCTCTCGGGGAAACGGCGGTTGAAGAACAACCAGGGGATCGAGGTCCTGATCGGGACCGCCGACATTACCGGCCGTCTGATCCTTTTGAACGATGCCGATGAATCCGGAGACTCAATCGTTGCACGGATCAAATTCAATTCACCGTGGTATGTATACCCGGGGGAGCCGTTCATACTGACCGGCCCGGGGGGCTTCAGGATTATCGGCGGGGGACGGGTCGTGCTCACTCACTATGAGGCCGGGTTCAGGCGTGAAGCTCGCAGTAAGGCGGCATCGGTTGTTCATGCGGGCACTCGGGAAATATTGAATTATATTGTGACGGTCAATCGCTGGATTGCTGCCGGCTCACTGGCCGCCATGTTTCCCCAGGGGGAAAAATTAATCATGGGGATTGTCAGTGAGCTTGCAAAAAGCGGCGCGTTTGTCATCATTGACAACATGGTCCTTGATTCGGAATATCATCATTCCTCCCTTGAGACTGTTATGCGTATCATCAAAGAGGGGCTGGGGCTTAACCTGAAGGAGATCTCGGACCGCTCTGGGGTGGATGAGCATATCTGCAGGCTTCTGCTTCCGGGGATCTCTGCTCATATCGTGATCGTTGAGAAGGACGGTCGTTATTTCACCGGGGAGGCAGTCACCAGTGAGACGTTGTCTGATGAAAAGAAAAATGTTCTGTCCGCTGCCCTTGAAGCCTCCGGGAACGGACTGGAACTTGAAAAAATAACAGACCAGCATATGAAAAAAAATGTACAGGAACTCATCCGCCTCGGTTTTCTCGTGAGCCTTGATGGAAACATCATATATCATCGGGATGCCTATACGTCGTTCAAGGTGAAAATCATGGCGCTGTTCGATGCGCGCGATAAAATTTCGGTCCCCGAGGCGAAGGATGCGGTCGGCCTGTCGAGGAAGTTTATCCTTCCATTGCTGAATAAAATTGAAAGTGAAGGGTTGCTGAAGCGTATAGGGGATTTCAGGATTAAGGCGTAATGCGTTCGAGTAAGCGTCCTCACCCATTTCGACAGGCTCAGTGCAGCGCCTTGCACCTCTCTCAATGTGGAAGCCTGGAAGGGCGGGGGTAACAAGAGGAAAACAATTATGAAAAAATTTATTACATTACTGCTGGTAATTCTGATAGGATCGGCAGGTCCATTCGTGTTTTCAAAGGGTGGTGAAGATGAAAACACAATTATTATTTTTCATGCCGGGAGTCTTGCTGTCCCCTTTGCCGCGATGAAAAAGGAATTTGAGGCGAAAAACAAAGGAATTGAGATCCTGCTTGAATCAAGCGGCAGTCAGCAGGCTGCCAGAAAAATTACCGATCTGAATAAACCGTGCGATATTATCGCATCTGCCGATTTCAGGGTCATTGATACATTGTTGATCCCCCGCTATGTGGAATGGAACATCCAATTCGCCACCAATCAGCTTGTTCTTTGCTACACTGATAAGAGCCGATATTCAGACAAAATAAATGAAAAGAATTGGTTTGCAATCCTGCAAAGAAAGGGGGTCGAATGGGGCCACTCCGATCCGAATCTCGACCCCTGCGGCTACCGGGCCCTCATGGTGATGCAGCTGGCCGAGAGACACTACAAAGTGCCGGGATTATACAAGGCCCTCAGGTCTTCAACCCCCAAAGAAAATATACGTCCGAAATCGGTTGAATTGCTTTCGCTGCTTCAAACCGGCAATATGGATTACGCATGGGAATACCTTTCAGTGGCAGTCCAGCACGGGCTCAAATATATTGCCCTTCCTGACGAAATTAACCTTGGCAATTACACATTTGACCGGAATTACGCCAATGCATCCGTGATGGTGGCAGGGGAGCGTCCCGGAATCATGATGGAGATGAAGGGTGAATCGTGCATATACGGAGTTGCTATGCTGAAAAATGCACAGAACCGCGGCGGCGCAGTAAAATTTTTGGCGTATTTGCTTGATCCCGAAGGCGGGCTTAAAATTTTTAAAAATATGGGACAGCCGCCGCTGATACCGTGCAGGGTTGTCGACGCAGGGATGAAAATAAAAATTCCGCAAGAACTTCATCCCATGATAGCGGTGGGGAAAAAATGACCGGCAGAAAACCACGCAGGGGAATATTCTACTGGATATGCCTGGCATCAGGGGTACTGGTCATGGCGTTCATTCTTATTCCCCTCATCAGGCTGATGAGTGAACCCTCGTTCGAGATGATGAAACAGACCATACTCGACCGGGATGTTGTGCGGTCGATCTGGCTCAGTATTTATACCTCTGTTGCGGCAGCTTTCATTTCATTTCTCGTGGGTACGCCGTTCGCGTATTTTCTCGCGCGGAGCCGCTTCAGGGGGAAACGCATTGTTGAAAGCATCATAGATATCCCGATTATTATCCCCCATCCTGTTGTAGGGATCGCCCTTATCAGCATTGCAGGCAGCGGTCACTGGATCGGCAGGGCTTTATCTGAACTAGGCATCAGGATCATGGGGAGCGTCACCGGCATCATTCTTGTTCTTACCTTCGTCGGGCTCCCGTTTTATATCGATACGGTAAAGAACGGTTTTGAAGCTGTCCCGCCGAAACTGGAGAAGGTTTCCCGCAGCCTCGGGGCCTCGATGATACAGACGTTTTTCAAGGTGACGCTCCCCCTTTCCGCGCGAAGCATACTCGGGGGACTCATCATGTGCAGCGCCCGCGCCATCAGCGAATTCGGTGCCGTGATCATCATCGCCTATCATCCGATGAATGCGCCGGTCCTCATATACGAGAGGTTCGAGTCGTATGGTCTGGCGTATTCCCTCCCTGTGTGCGTGTGGCTTGTGTCCCTGTGTCTCGTGCTGTTTATTGCACTCAGGATGCTGGCGTTTCGGCCGGGGAGGGCACTGTGATCAAGATACAACACCTGACAGTCGATCTGCCGGGATTTTCCCTTTTGGATGTAAACCTGGCAATCAGGGAGAACCGGTTTTTTGTACTTCTGGGGCCGACAGGTTCCGGGAAAACCGTTCTGCTCGAGGCCATAGCGGGACTCAAGAGGGTGACCTCAGGGCGCGTGCTGATACATGACCGGGATGTTACGGCCCTTCCCCCCGAGAAACGGGGGATCGGTATTGTGTATCAGGACTGCAGTCTCTTTCCCCATCTCACTGTGACGGACAATATTAATTACGGCCTCCGTTATCACGGGGGAGAGACGGATGATGCGAGGATGCGTTTTGATTCCCTGGTCGGCGTGCTGAATATCGGGCATCTTTTGAAGCGTAAGCCCGGTTCGTTGAGCGGGGGCGAGCTCCAGCGGGTCGCACTTGCCCGCGCTCTCATTATTGAACCCGCGGTCCTTCTTCTGGATGAACCATTTTCAGCGATCGATCCGGCTTTTCGGGTTGAACTTCAGAAGCTTCTGAAAGAACTTCAACGTTCATCAGGGGTAACCTTCATCATGGTGACCCACAGTTTCTCCGAAGCCCTGTCGCTTGCGGACAGTGCGGCGATCATACAGAACGGCAGGATACAGCAGGAGGGGGACATGATGGAAATCTTCAAGAAACCCTGCTCGGCATTTGTCGCGGATTTTGTCGGAATGAAAAATATATTTCCCGCCAGATTCACAGGAACACTCGCTGAAGTCAATGGCATGTGTATTCACCTTGGGATACAACCATGCACTGAGCGCGGCTATATCGCAATCAGACCAGAGGATATCGTCCTCTCCAGGTCTCATCTGGATTCGAGCATCAGGAACTCATTCAGGGGGGTGGTGGAGGCGGTTACCGACAGGGGCTTCACCTTTGAGGTGAATGTGCTGTCCGGGGATATCGTATTCCGATCGCTTGTCACAAGGGGGGCGTTGATCGACCTCGGCATTCGTGACGGGAATGAAATTTTTATTTCTTTTAAGGCAACAGCCGTTCATAATTTTTAATAATACTTTCGGGAGAGATGTAATGGAACAAACAGTGATAAGAAAATTGAACCATGATTGCAGTATAAGCACATATTCCCTGGAAGACTATATGAATATCGTGAAAGATTTCCACGGCAGTGTCGCTCCAGGTCTCCTCATCGGGGGATTTATGATGAACCTTGCGTTGAAGAACCTGCCGTCGGGGGGCTTCTTCGACTCGATTTGTGAAACCAGGACATGCCTGCCTGACGTGGTTCAGCTTCTCACCCCGTGCACCATCGGGAATGGCTGGCTTAAAGTCATGGATTTCAGCCGGTTTGCCATATGCCTCTATGACAAGAGCACGGGAAACGGCGTACGGGTGTTTCTCGATCCGCCTAAAATTGAGGCATGGTCCGAGATAAAAAATTGGTTTTTCAAGTTGAAGACAAAAAAAGAACAGAGTTATGATCTCCTGATCGAGCAGATACAGCAGGCGGGTGAGGGGTTGTGCAGTGTGCAAAAAATAAAAATCAGCCCAGCGTTGCTCGAGCATAAATCGCACGGCAGTACAATTGCCGTTTGCACTTCGTGCGGAGAAGCATATAAGATTAAAAACGGGACCTTATGCCCGGCATGCCGGGATGGCGCCCCTTATGCAGAGCAGGGGGGACCGTTATGAATGATTTTCAATCTGTAGTCCGTCTTCACTTGTGGCTCGAATCCGATGCCGGTATGATTTTCGGCCTCGGTCGTGCCGAGATCATTGAAAACATTGCCAGGTTCGGGTCCCTGCAGAATGCCGCAAAGAAGATGGGGATTTCGTACCGTGCCGCTTGGGGGAGGATAAAAAAAACCGAAGAAGTGCTGGGTCACAAACTCATAGAAAAAAATTCGAACGGTTACCAGTTGACCGAATTCGGGTTAAAGCTTCATGACATGTACCGCCAGTGGTTTGATACTGTCGAGGGGTATGCCCTCGATGAAGCAAAGAAAATTTTTCCATGGGCCGTTGCTTCATATAATAAGAGTTAGTTGACTGAACCGTGTGAATGTTAATCAATTCTCGCGAAGAGCCCCCTCAATCCCCCGGAGGGGGACTTGGAAAACTTCTGGAAGTCCCCCTCCGGGGGATTGAGG
>JBFZEZ010000019.1:0-9265 GCA_041306585.1 Spirochaetota bacterium
ATCACCAAAAAAATGCACGTATGTAACACCTTTCAGCGAAAGCCTTACTGATTATGAACGTGAATCCATTGAACGAGACATTAAAACCGGTTATGCATTAATCTTTGAAGAGGATGTTGCAGAAATCCGTAACCAGCTCTTTGAAATGATTGGCGAGGAACGCGCGAATGAAAAGTTCAGAGAATTCGACCGTGCGCCAGCAGTTGAAAAAATAATTCCTGAAGAAATTAGTAAGCCGGTTTCTGGAGAACCAACGTCCGAAGATGCAGAAGTAATTAAGGATATAACAGACTCGGTTGTTGTACTTGAGGATGATAGGGATATTGAGCGTTTTTTAAAAGGGTTCCCCGAAAATCAACGGGAAGGGATAAAAGGGCTTTTTAAATATCTCGATGGTTTATTCGAAAAACTCCCGGAAAATACGATCAAAAATTTTGCACAGTCGGAATATTTTGATCTCTATGTCAAGGTTTTGAACGAATTGGGTGTATAATTATGGGACTCCTGGAAAGGGCAATCCGTTTAAAAAATGATCTGACTCACAGGGGCGACAATAAGCCGACCAATGAATCGGTATTACCGGAAGTCAATGGAGAGGAGGAAATTGATGATACTGAAATCATCATTCTTGAAGCATCCGATCTTATGCCGGTTGATGACTCTTCTGAACTGAATGATGTCATTGAAGAAGCCCCTCCCAAGGAGGAGGACACGTCTGAAGAAAATCCTTTGCCGGATGAGCTGAAAGATGCCATTCCTGAAAGCTTGGATAGAGGCATCCAAAAGGAACCGGAAATTGGGCCGACAACAACCATCCCCGCACCTGTCGAAGAGGAAATGACAGAACTTTCGCAGGACCTCGCGGTCATTAATGAAATCAGCCAGCAGATCCTGTGGTCAGAAACACGGGAAGCCCTTTTTGATACCCTTCTTTTTTCAATCATGGGCCAGATAGGCGTATCATCTTCAACTGTTCTTTTACCTTCAAAGGATAATGTCGATATCTGGGAAATCGAAACGTCGCGTGGCGTTGAAATTGCCGACAAACAATTCAGATGCGATGCAAACAATGCCATAATGCGGAAAATGTTCGAGCGAAAGGACATTATTGATATTGATGAATTCAGGGACAATCCGGAATTTTCAAAAGATTATTTCAGATTCATATCGATGGATACGAGACTTCTCATTCCACTTGTTATGGATGGGGCCATCGTATGCCTTATGATACTTGGAGATAAGCTGAGCGGTATGGATTATTCGGCTGAAGATAAAAATTTTCTGCGCGCGGTTGTTGACTATTCAGCGATTGCCCTGCGGAAAATGACGCCGCGGATTGCCGCCGGGGACGATCAGGATTTAGATCGGGATTTAATGGAAGTTTTTAAGGAAGTTGACAGGATCCAGGAGCTTATCCTTTCTGATGCAAATCTCGACAGGGTGGAGTTGATCATTCAGAAGGAATTTAAAGCCATGGGGGTTGAATCATTTGCCCTATTCGCTGCAAATAATTCGAAAGATAGTTTTTTCCCGATCATTACTGAAAGGGAGGATTTTATCCAGCTGAAGGAAAAGAAATGCGACATTCGGATTGCAAGCAATTTTGTCCATTTTATTAATAGCAAGGAAAATATAATAGATGTAAAAGACTTTTTTTCCTCAAAGGTCGTTGCAGAGGTTTTTTCAGAGAGTATGATTAAAAAAATGTCGATGCTGAGGATGTATCCTTTTAAGATCGGCGGCATTACACTCGGTTTTATAATACTTTTCAGGGTCTCACATGCAGCGAAGTTATCTGAAGTGGATGCCAAAATGAAAAGATTATCAGCAATGGTGTTTGAATATATCGAATCGATTATTGACCTCGATCATAATAAGAATAAATACACCGACACTATTGAGCATGTTTACAGCAGAATTGAAAAAGAAATAATGCATGCGAAGAGTAAGAATGTCCCTGTATCACTGACCCTTTTTTCAATTAAGAATTATAAAAGATATTATCACTTGTACGGATACGATGATGTCAAGCTGCTCCTTGAGTCATTCGAAAGGATCATACGGAACCGTCTTTCAGATGGGGATTTTTCAATACGATACGATAAGAACAAGATTATAATGGTACTGCCTGGTAAGGACAAAAAATATGCTGTTCCTCTTGCAAATTCGATAAGAAATGAGGTGCTGAAAAATTTTCAAAAAAAGGACATACAGCTCCTGATAACCTTCATTATAGCGGAATTTCCCGGTGACGGAAACAACATCTATAGCCTGCTTGACACAATTGAATGATTTTTATTTATGCCGACCTGTTTAATCTTTAAAGTAAATCAAGAAAAATGATTGAATCGTTGAAACCTGAAAGATAGTATAACCTTAACATATGGCAAAAAAAATAGTACAACACGCCGATGTCGGCATTGATAATACCGAGGAAAAGAACCTGATGGAAGCCCTGGTGCGTTCCTATGAGTTGATCCAGGGGATTATTGATAACCTTAATTCTTTTTTTGTGTTGGATTCTGAATACAGGTTTATACAGGCTAACGGGATATTTACCGAAACGACCGGTTACTCGGCAGGGGAGGTCTTTGGGGGGGAATTCAGCGTTCTTTTTGATGATTATTGTTATGCTGATATCAAGAACAAACTCAAGTATGTATCATCCGGAACTCAACGGTTGAAGTTTGTTTCGGAATTCATGAAAAAGGACGGAACAAAACGTTTTGCTCTCCTTAACTTTTCATCGATCAGGGGGAGCGATCAGACCGATTATATCGTAGGGAGTCTGGAGGATATAAGTGACCGGGTCGAGGCAGAGTCGCAGCTGAAAAAATTATCCCGTCAGTTGAGCAAAGCCCTGCATCAGTAATTATAACTGACAGGCATGGTAACATTGAATATGTAAATCCAAAGTTTACTCTGCTTACCGGTTATGCACATGAAGAAGTGATCGGGAAAAACCCGAAAATTTTGAATTCCGGAATGCAATCAGCTGATTTTTACAGACAACTGTGGGATACCCTTCGGGACGGCCATGAATGGAGGGGTGAATTTAATAATAAAAAAAAGAACGGGGAGCTCTACTGGGAATACGCTTCTATTTCACCGATTCGGAACGGTGATGGGAATATCACCCACTTCATCGCAGTGAAAGAAGACATTACCGAGAGGAAAAAAACGGAAGAGGCTTTATCACAAAGCGAGGAGAGCCTCCGGAAAAAAAATTATTCCATGGAGCGTGATCTCCAGTATGCGCAGATCATCATTCGAAGACTTCTTCCCGCACAGCCTCCGGTTCATGAAAAAATTAAGATTGATTATCGCTATAAGCCGCTGGATGCGATCGGGGGTGACTTTTTTTCATTCAATAATCTCGATGACGGAGGTTTCGGCGTCTTCATCGGTGATGTGGCGGGTCATGGGGTTTCTGCAGCCCTCTTTTTATCCCTTGTAAAATCGGTTACTGATAGACTGGGGCGCAGATATGGGAGGATTCCATCTGAATACCTTAAAGAATTGAACAGGCAGCTTTCCGACAGTATGTTGTCATATTTCCTGACCGCCTTGTATGGAATATTTACTAAAGACCAGGAGGGACTTAATTTTATTTTTGCCAAAGGGGGGCATCCAGCGCCGATTCTTTATCGGGCATCTGACGGGAGTGTTGAATTGCTCAATTCATACGGCAAACCCATCAGTATTTTTAAAGATATCCATTTTGAAGAGATAAAGGTCCCCCTTCAGAGCGGAGACAGGCTTTTCCTGTTTACCGACGGCATAATAGAAACCCATGGTCCTGATAATAAACTTCTCGATTACCATGGATTCATAAAAATTATCCAAAAGAATTGCACGATTCAGCTGGATGCGTGCCTTGACGCAATTTTCAGAGATATTGAGGAATTTAACGGCGAACCCACCCCGCATGACGATATATTACTGATCGGTTTTGAGATGTTTTGAAAAAATTGATTTGAATTTTTTTTATCAATGGTGTAAGATAAATTACATTCATTAAAAATCAATTCGAATGTCACTATAAAGGCGCACACGAGGTTGAGTTTTATTTTAAAATGAATGCGTGAGTCAAAACGATGTCAGAATTATTGAATGATGATTTTCGTTTGTTCCTGATCGAACAGTCCCTTGAGAAAGCGGATATTGGGACATGTATATGTTCTCATGAGGGAAATATTCTCCACATCAACAGCAGCGCCCTTAGGTTTTTTGAACTGGACAGTCTCAACTCCTGTCAAGGGAATGGAATCAGTGTCAATATAAAGAAAGTTGTCCCCGAATATGCTGCATCATTTGACACGGTCGTCAGGGAAAAAAAAGATTCCCGCATACAAATATCAATTCATCTGAAGAACCAGAAGGCCCGTCATCTTATTAATGATATTTATTTTTCAGAGGGAGAGAAATCGGGATGTGCGCATATTCTATTCGTAGTCAGGGATGTAACAGAAATAAAAGAAAAAGACCTGCCGGATAAAAATTTTTGTGACAGTACTCAGGGTATATCCCATGACATCAGCAGCTCAGAGAGTGAAATATCATTTTCAAACAACGATATACGGATACGTTCGATACTCGATACGCTCGATGACGGGTATTATGAAGTGGATACGGACGGCTTTTTTAAGTATGTAAATAAGGCTTTCTGCGTTCTGTCCGGGTACCCTTATGAAGATTTAATCGGGAAAAATTTCAGGATACTTTTTGATTCTGATACAGTAGATAGTGTACTTGAGACTTATAAAGAGGTATATAAAAACGACAAATCCCTCCGTCTCTCTGACTGGATGGGCAAGAGGGAAAAAGGCAGGAAATGCTTTGTCGAAGGATCAGTTTCTCTCATTAGCGATTCATCAGGGAAGAGGATCGGGTTTAGAGGGATTATCCGCGATATTACCAAACGGAATGAGATGGAACATGAACTCCTCCGGGTTCGAAAGCTTGAGGCAATCGGCATTCTTGCAGGCGGAATAGCCCACGATTACAATAATGCGCTGACTGCGATATTGGGGAATATATCTCTTGCCAAGATGTTGATCAGCCCGGACCACAAAGAGTTATTGGATATCCTTAAGGATGCCGAAGAGGCTTCTCTCAAGGTAATGAACCTGACGCAGACGCTGAGTACTTTTTCAAAAGGGGGGAAACCGATAAAAACCCCTACTGATTTAAAACTGATAATTAGGGATGCGGCTGAGCGTATTCTGTCTGATTTCGGCGGGGAATATGAGCTTGATGTCGCTAAGGACCTTGAGAATGTTGAAGTTGACGAAATCCAAATTGCAAATGTGCTGCATCATATTTTGCGCAATGCATGCGAGGCGATGACGCTCAACAAAGGGAAGATATATATTCACGCACAAAATATTAAAGTTGATAAGGCAGTATCTCACCACGAGATATCGCTGCAGCCCGGAAATTATGTCATGGTCCAGGTGAAAGATGAAGGTGTAGGCATTAATCGTAAAAATTTATACGCGATATTCGACCCCTATTATACAACCAAGGAGTATGCGAGCGGCATGGGGCTTGCGATCACTTATGCTGTCATAAAACGTCATGCCGGTTATATTGATGTCGCATCTGAAGAGGGTAAGGGGGCTGTTTTTTCGATTTATCTCCCCCTTGGAATTCATTGACAACCATGCAATGGCCCGGCGCTGTTCAGCGCTATATTTAGTTTCACAATTTTTATGGAGAGTCGATTTATGGCGAAAATACAAAAATTCAAAGTTGTCCCTTATCTTCCGGAAAAATTGCGCCCCCTCCTGCGCATTGCCAATAACCTATGGTGGGTATGGAACTTTGAGGCCATTGATCTATTTCGAAGACTTGATGTTGAGACGTGGAGGGACGTGGACCATAATCCGATTAAACTGCTCGGGGCCGTTTCCCAGAAGATACTTGATGAAGCTGCGGAATCGGAGAGTTTTCTTGCCCACATGGACAGGGTGGAAAAGGCCCTTGATTGGCACCTCAACCGGAAATCGTGGTATGATGAGAATAAAGTGGATTTCGAAGGATCGGGAATAGCATATTTCTCAGCTGAATTTGGTATACATGAATGCCTGACGATTTATTCGGGGGGTCTGGGTGTCCTCTCCGGCGATCATTTGAAATCATCAAGCGAGTTGGGTATCCCGCTGTATGGGGTCGGGCTTTTATATCGCCAGGGATATTTCCGGCAGTATCTCACCTACGATGGATGGCAGCAGGAGAGATTTCCAATAGTCGATTTTCACAATATTCCCGTTGAACTTGTATTGGATGAAAAGAAATCCCCTCTTCTGATAAAAGTCGAATATCCCGGGAGGGACGTTTTCGCACACGTATGGGAGGTAAAAGTCGGCAGGATCCTTCTGTATCTCCTCGATACAAATATTGATCAAAACAACCATGACGATAAAACAATCACCGACCAGCTCTACGGCGGCGATATTGAAATGCGCATAAAGCAGGAGCTTATGCTCGGCATCGGCGGAGTGAGGGCGCTTAAGGCCCTGAAAAAGAATATCTCTGTTTATCATATGAACGAAGGGCATGCAGCGTTTCTTTCAATTGAACGAATCAGGTCGGCCATCGAGGACCTTGGTTTGTCGTATAACGAGGCATATGAATTCGTTTCGGCGAGTAATGTTTTCACGACCCATACGCCTGTGCCTGCCGGGAACGACCGGTTCGAAGCCGAAATGATCGATCGTTATTTTTCATCATGGTACTCGAAATTGAACCTTAACCGCGATAAATTCATCTCATTGGGAAGGGAGAACATCTTCGATAAGAAAGAATCCTTCTGTATGACCGTGCTGGCGCTCAAGACTGCCTCATATTGCAACGGCGTATCCCGTCTGCATGGCCATGTCTCCAAAAACATGTGGAAAAATATCTGGCCGACCCTTCCGGTTCATGAGGTCCCTATCGGCCATATTACAAACGGCATTCAGACATTGTCATGGACCTCGGATGAAATGATGAGGCTTTTTAACCGGTACCTCGGCCCGCGCTGGATCGATAATCCGACCGATACAGCAATATGGAAAAACATTGACGACATTCCCGATTCCGAACTGTGGCGGTGCCGCGACCGGCTTCGCGAACGTTTCGTTTCATTCGTACGTAAAAAGCTGAGAGAACAGCTCGTCGCGCGGGGCGTGCCTCCCAAGGAAGCAGAGAAAGCGCATTCGGTTCTCGATCCGGATGCCCTCACAATCGGTTTCGCCCGGCGTTTTGCGACCTATAAACGGGCAAACCTCATACTGAGGGACATAGAATTACTCGCATCCCTTATACACGATAAGGAGCGCCCGATGCAGATCGTTTTTGCCGGGAAGGCGCATCCGCGTGACAATATGGGGAAAGAGCTGATTAAGCAGATCGTCCACCTTACCAAGGATGATATGTTCAGGAATAAGATGGTTTTTCTTGAAGATTATGATATCAATATCGCACGATACATGGTCCAGGGCGTGGACGTCTGGCTGAATACCCCGATTCGTCCGAAAGAGGCATCAGGAACCAGCGGCATGAAGGTCATTCCAAACGGTGGCCTCAATATCAGTGTTCTTGACGGATGGTGGGACGAGGGTTATAACGGGAACAACGGCTGGGCAATCGGCAAAGGAGAGGTCTATGATGACCAGGTATATCAGGACGAAGTCGAAAGCTTGTCCCTGTACCGCATTTTAAAGGATGAAGTGCAGACTGCATTCTATAACAGAGGAGGGGACGGACTTCCCCATGAATGGCTTGAGAAGATCAGGGAATCGATGAAAACACTATGTCCAGTTTATTCGACAAACAGGATGGTGAAAGATTATACGGAAAAATATTACAAGAAGGCCCATAAAAATTACATCAGGTTCGTGGATAACAACTACCAGATTCCCAAAGAACTTGCGGCCTGGGTGAAGAATACAACGTTAAAATGGGATAAGGTCATAGTGAAAGACCTCATACATGTTGAAAAACGGGAAGTTTCGGTTGGATCAAAAATTAATGTCAAAACGCAAGTGCATCTTGGTGATCTCTCTACTGATGATGTGCAGATCGAATTGTATTTCGGGGCGCTTAATAATGTCGATGAGATAATAGAGGGGGTTTCTCTCCCGATGTCCCTGGCCAGCAAGGCGGATGACGGCAGTTATATTTATGAAGGACAGCTCCTCTGCCTGAGGTCGGGGCAGTTCGCTTTTACTGTGCGGGTAATCCCCCATAATCCGCGGATGGTGCGAACCTTTGACCCGTGGCTTAAGATCACGTGGGCTTGATCATTTTCCGTTCATTTCATTCCTGAATCGGATGAAAAAATGTTCCATGAAATCGTGGCGTTCGTGCGCGATTCGTTTCCCTTCATTCGTTAGCATCTTTTCTTTCACATGCCGCAGTTTGACCATGTATTCGCGGTATGCAGTATCCTCTTCGCTGTATGCCGCTGTGGATTCGATGTCAGACGTGTGGTTATGCAGCTTGGCGCCGATTTCACCTGAGAACAGGAACGCCCTGCCGATCCCGACGGCGCCAATCGAATCGAGTTTATCCGCATCATATAAAATTTCAGCTTCAAGCGTCGCGGGGACCCTGTTTTTTCTGAAACGGTGGGTTAAAATGCATTCCCCAATATGTTCTGTAGAGTCATGGTCAAGGCCGATGTCCCTGAGAAATGTCCTGGCTATTTCGCTCCCCAGATGGGCGTGGCATAACGTGCCGCTGCTTGCATCTTCTTCTGCGCGTGCTATATCGTGAAGAATCGATGCGGTATTTACAATAAAACGGTCAGCACGGGGTTCTGTTTCTGATATTCTGTTGGCCATTGCAACGACGCGTTCAACATGGCCCCATCCATGGCTTGAGTGGAGACCGGCCATCTTTTGAATGGCGAATGCGCGGGAGCGCTCAATGATGTCATGCTTAAAGGCCTCCATGGCATGGATCAGTCGATTTTAAGAATTGAGAGGAAGGCTTCCTGCGGCACTTCGACCGACCCGATCAGTTTCATGCGTTTTTTTCCCTCCTTTTGTTTTTCGAGGAGTTTACGCTTTCTGGATATATCTCCGCCGTAGCATTTCGCGGTAACGTCTTTTCGCCGTGCTGAGATATTTTCACGGGCTATTATCTGCACTCCGATTGCCGCCTGGAGCGGGATTTTGAACTGGTGCTGTGGAATGACGTCCTTGAGCTTTGAAATGATGTCTTTACCGCGTGTCCGCGCCCGGTCCTGATGCACAATGAATGAGAGTGCGTCAAC
>JBFZEZ010000020.1:0-3615 GCA_041306585.1 Spirochaetota bacterium
ATGAGGGGTGGAGTCTTCTGGACTTCACCCTTTTTTTGGTGCGGACGCATGAGCTGCATTACGTCCATCAGATTCTAAAAAAGGTGTATAGTATGCCGAAGATCGTTGATCATGATGATTATAGACGGGAGATGATTGAAAAATGTTTTAATTTTATCTGCCGTAATGGGATTGCCAATACTACAATGAGAGAATTGGCTGGAGAAATCGGTGTTTCGACAGGCACGTTGTATCACTATTTTCCCACAAAAGAAAAGATTCTTGAAGAGATGATCACATGGGCAGGTAAAAAAAATATCGGGGAATACAAACGCCGGGGCAGTTCAGATGACAGTATACAAAAGCGTTTTAATCTGTTTATCGATTTTTTATTGGAAAACAGCGAATTATACCAGAATAGCATGCTCCTGGCAACCGATATGTACAGGAACACGAATAACATATTATGGAAGAAAATCTATGGATTTTTTTCCGGTGATTACATCGATGTTATCTCTGAAAAGCTGAATATATCGCATCAGTTTGCACGTTCAATTTTCATATATTTTTTAGGCCTGGTTTTTCATTCGCTGTCAGCACCCGGGAAAAAGGTTTACGAGGAACAGGTTAAGATATTCGGCCGTATGATCGAGCCGCTCATAGTGGATGTTACTGATAATATGGAGAATGCCATGAGTAAATCCCGTGAGATTATCATGACAATGCTGATGAAACGTTCAACGACGCTGACTAAATAAGGAGGCCCAATTTTCATGAAGAGATCAAACCTTTCAGAATCAATACCCGGAGGGAAGGCATTGCATCCTGAGCCTGACATTGTACAAGCATTAGTCCGTGCCGTTGTTCCGACCAGGGGGTTTAAGAAAATTGTACACTCCGCGGCACCTGAAATAGCCTCACAATGGGCGGGGAGAAATCCATTTAAAAAATTCATTGCAGGCATCATCGTGAAAAGTTTGCAGAAAAGCTTTGCCCCGGATCCTGAAGATGAACCGCTCGACACAGGAATCATCGGGAGTATCGTAACAGACGCAGCCGGGCTCATCAATGCAGCGCATGCCGCTAATCCGGTTTATTTCAGCGAACAGTTGAGGGGGAGCGTTCGCAGTTTTATCGAGGCATCCGATTTCGGTGAAATAATAGAGGCTGTTGACGGTTCGATGGAAGATATGACCTCGCTGGTGAAAATTATCAATGAGGAGTTGTGGAATTATCCTGCCAAGTTTATCTGCCTTCTTTCCCTGCTCCCCGTGGCCGTGAATTTGACGACAACAGCCTTGAAAGAAACCCTTGCTCCCATCAACTCCATGGCCCCTGATCTCCTTGCGGATGTGCTCCTGTCGCTTGTGAAGGATATTGACGGGAAAAAAATCGGCGGGCTTGTCAATGAATTGTCCGAACTTGTGCGAAAGATTCATACCGGGAGCGCACTCCTCGGAGATCCCGGGAAACCCCAGCTCCCGGCTGTTGTTTCGCGTCTCACTGAAGAAACAATCAGCGCTATCGATATCAAGCTTCTTTTGAAGGCGCGTGCCCTGCTGGCCGAAATCAGGGAACTTTCCTTTCAGAGTTTATTGGGCCAGCTGGAAAAAAGTCCTGAGCTTGCCCATGAATTTTTTCAGGGCCATTTCACATCTATGATTGCCTTTATACATGTATTGAGCCGCAAGGCCAATGCCCTTGAAGGCCTTTTTTCTGATGAGGATTTTGCAAGGGAATTCACCAGCGGGATGGGGGCGCTAGACGCGCAGGAGTTTGCCGACACGGTGAGCAGGCTGTGCGCTATGGTGAACCGGGCGCGGTCAATTAACCCCGGGGTGATCAGGAACACGCTTTCGCAGACAATAGGCTCACTCGACGCGTTTGAGGTCGGAGAAACGGTCCGATGGCTTGCGGAGGATATAGTTGAATCCCTGAAGCCGGTGGCATCGGAAATTCTCCCTCCGGTTATACGGGGTATGGCGGACCTTCTGCGGCCTGAACCTTCCGGGGACTCCAGCGAGATCCGGGAAGCGATTGATTATTTTAAAAATTCGCTTAACAGGAAGGAGGCGGTTATATGATGCAGGAATTTTTTGAAGCATCCGCAACCCTCGGCAACAGGTATGTGCGGCGCTGGAAGGAGGAGGGAAAAAAGGTTATGGGATATACCTGTTCCTACGTCCCTGACGAAATTTTTCACGCGGCCGGCATTCTTCCTTTCAGAATAAGGGGATTCGGGGCAACAGATACAACGATCGGCGATACTTATTTCGGTCCTTTTATCTGCAGTCTTCCCAAATCCATGCTCCAGCTTGCGGGGGAGGGGAAATTTGATTTTCTCGACGGCGCCATTATAACCCCCGGCTGCGATCCAATGCGGAGGCTCGACGAATGCTGGAGGAAAGCGGGGAGCGATTACCCTGGCGTCCTTCCGTCTTTCTTTTTTCATTACGGTGTCCCCCACAAGTACACTGATTACACAATCAAATGGCTTACTGATGAAACACGGAGGCTCATCGGCGCGCTTGTGAACCACTTCGGCGTGACCATATCCGATGACAGTCTTAAAAAATCTATAGCTCTTTACAATTACAGCAGGAGATTGCTCGAGAAGTTTGATGCGTTGAGGACCCTTGATGCCCCGCCATGTAACGGCGAGGAGGCGCTTGCGGTCATTCTTGCGGGTAGCGCGATGCCCAGGGAAGACTACAATGCCCTGCTCGAAAAATTTCTTTCGGATGCGGATAAAAAATCAGGGATACAGGGGAAGGTGCGGCTTATGCTCGTGGGGAGCGCAAACGACGACATCGGCCTGGTGCGCGTGATGGAAGGTGAAAAGGCGATCGTGGTCGCGGACAATCTCTGTTTCGGATCCCGTTTTTACACCGATTATGTTGATGAAGAGGGTGACCCGGTGTCGGCGTTATGCAGACGTTACCTGAGTCATAACGATTGCCCGCGGATGTACGGTGATTACGAACGAAGGCTTGCTGTTCTGACAGGCAAGATTGAAAAGGCCCGGATCAGCGGCGTGGTACTGCAGAACATCAGGTTCTGCGATCTCCACGGATCGGAAAACGGTCTTTTCGAAAGGGACCTCGAGGCACGCGGGATCCCCTGCATGCGCCTGGAACGCGAGTACGGCCCACTCGTCGAGACGGGGAGGATGAAGATGCGCATTGACGCTTTTATCGAAAGGATCATACAGAGGAGGGCAACAGCATGAGAAGGGAGACCCGTGAATATAATTTTGACTGGATGCTTTGGAATTCATTTGCATCCGCCTCGCGTTTGAAAATGGGGACTGAAAAAGAATATCGGCATGCTATGAAATATATCCCTTATTTCAGCGGCGTCGTGGATGCCGTGCTCGGCGCCGGCGAGCCGGGACAGAAGTTCATTGCAATGTGCGCAAAATATATGGAAAACATTGTTTGTGCGCATGAGAGGGGGCTGAAGACCGCAATCACTACTTTCTGTTTTTCACCGGTAATTTTTTATGCGATGGATATAACACCAGTTTGTCTTGAGCTGCTGTCGGTCATGATGACCTTCACATACAAGAGGGGAAGCGCTGAATTCCTTGACTTCTGCAACGAGGCGGGGTTTACCGAGACTTCGTGCTCGTCACAG
>JBFZEZ010000021.1:0-2954 GCA_041306585.1 Spirochaetota bacterium
ATCTTTTTCTTTGTCAAAATATTTGACTCTTCGGATCTTGTCGGGATAGTGCTTTTTAGACTTAACTCCCGTAAGAATAATCGTTTGATCACAACGCAATCCGGTTTCTTTGTCTATCTCATGAGAATAGATCCGCCGGAATTTTGTATTTCTCTTTGACCGAATGATAAAAAATGCCAAGTACTGATGTAAAAGAAATAATCTCTCAAAATCAAGATAGCCACGATCCATGACATAGATGGAACCTGGCTCCGGCACAAGCTCATCAAGAATGTTTACGTCGTGCACCTTTCCATCGGTAATAGAGATGAAAGATGGGATACTACCGCGCAGGTCTAATAATGTATGTAGCTTAACAGCTGCTTTTGATTTTCTAAAACGAGCCCATGGGAATAATGAAAGACAAAGATCGATGGTCGATGCATCAAGGGCATACACTGTTTCGTCTAATTCGATTCCGAAATCGTCATCAGCATAAAGTTTTCGGGCAATGGATATAAGAACTTGGGCGAAATCTGCGTATATGCGCCAATCTCGATTTTCATTAGCATCGGCCAACGTGCTTTTAGAAATCTGGCTTCGGATTCCTAAATGGTAGAGCTTTTTCTGCATTGCTCGCATACAAGATTCGATGTCACGGAGGCTTTCTCTATATGATAATTGAGCAAAGGCCATACATAAAAATTGGTCCAAACAGGAAAAAGATTTTACATGGCGGTTGCCATTATACCTATTGACACATTGGCGAAACCGATGCATGGGTAAAAAGTCCATCAACTGAGAAAAAACCAATTGTCCTGTATACATAGGCCATGTCCTCCCTAAAAATTTTCGGGATTATGGCCAAAAAATGAATTTCAAGTCGATAACAAATTTTATGAGGCATTATTTATTTTATATCAGTAACTTATATGATATTAGATCATTTTTTTCCGGACAGTAGTGAGCCCATATAATGACCTTGTTCACCACCCGGTTCCAGCATGGCGGCAATGTCCTGCCACAGATCGTCCCACTCCTGTTCTGTCCACGAGTAGTCCCTCTGGAACATGGGTACACGATAGGCCAGGCCGTTTCCCATCAGTTTGCGAAAAGTTTGATTCGATGTATTGAAATTCGTTATTGCCATATCATCCTCCTACTTGGGACTTCATAACACTTTCCGGCCAACTTCCGTTATCTCCTCCGCCGAGATTTCATAAAACATCGCCGTCACGATCTCCCTCTTGGCGTGGTCGAGCTTGGCAACGGAATTCTTCAAACATATCCTGTTCCTTTTGTAAGTGCTTTCCGTGAGCCCTTTGAGTCGGATATGAGCCGTTTCTCTCCGGGTCTCTCCCCCTGTCCCATCATGAAGGGTTTAGCGGGGTTGTGACGGTTTTAATGAAAGCCATGGGAAAATATGGCGCGACAAAATGTCCCAATTGTCTCTTTTATGTCCTCTAAACCCATATATACTTTTTTTCGTAATCTCCTTACCTTTCCAAATCATGAACCCTTTATGAACCCTTTGTGGCCCCTTTCCTTTTGGAGAAAACCAATTGCCCCTTTTACCTCTCCTGGGCGGCATGTCCCGTTTGTCCAGTTTATGTCCAGTTTCCGTGCGAGCATCATTTACGTCCTGTTTGTCCTCTTTATGTCCTGTTTACCTGCCAAGACATAGTGTGCGCTCCGACCGGTCACCCCAATTCTTCGCAGGACTCCCTTTTGGGCCATTTCTTCGAGGTCCCGCGAGGCTGTGCGGATGATCGCCCCGGTCAGATCACGGAACTCTTTGTTCGAGATCTGCCCATGCATTTTTATATACGTGATAGCTTTCATCTGTCTTTCGTTAAGGCCAAGGCGGCGGAGCACTTCCGCCGTCAGCCAGTCCCGCCAGACCGTGATTGTAAACTCCCCGCCCCGCTGCACGAAATCAGGCTCGGGAAGGGCATGGGCAAGGCTTTCCCGGATCATCATGAGTGTGCCGGTGCCATATTTTTCGATATAGCGGGTAAGGAAGAGAGCCTCGCAAATCCGGGGATTGCGGGCTATGGAACCATGAGGTTGGCGCAGGCTTTCAGGGGTAAGCGGCGGAATCAGCGTTCCGGGGTTCCATACCTCCACGCGGTCGGCAAAAACGGAAACCTGTACCGCCCCTGCCGACGTATAGTCCCGGTGGGCAGCGGCGTTGACAATCGCCTCGCGGATCACATCATGCGGTATTTCATAACGGACTGGGGCCTGAACGCTTTCGGCCCGGGTGCCAACACTTCTGTTGAGCTTTGACATGACAAAGTCCACAGCCATATCCACCTGTTCAAAGAGCGTTCCCTTGAAAATGCATGCAGCGAACTTCCGAGGCCGGAAGGAACCGCTGAGGACTCCGTCCAAAAAGGAGTAAGGCCGCGTTGCTGGGGTGATCACCACAAAGAAGGTTCAGGTGCGAAAGCACATCGGCCACCGGGGTCTTTACCGGAAGCGGAAATTGGCGTTCAAGCCTGGCCAGGCGCACAAAACCAGTAACGGCTTGCCCATCCACATCGTTGATGGTGGCATCCGGACATGGTCTGTCTTCCACATGTCCGGCTTGAATGACGCCGCAGACTTCGAGATAATCCACAAGGCTTGAATAAAGCGCCTCAGTCAACCCGGATGTATCGGTGAACCTTTTTCAAATAAGCTGCGCTCCGGCCTTGCCGACCAGTTTCAGCATCTTGGGATGCCGCGCTTTGTCGTCTCCTCACTTAACGAAGATCAGCCGGGTTTTCCCGTGGGCTGTGGCCTTGTTGAATTCCCGTTCTGTCGGCGATAGACCATCGCCCTCTTCAAAGCCATATTCGTTACCGAACAAACCCACATAGACATCGCACCGTCCGGCTTCTTCCAGATAAACCTCATCGGCCCTGCGGTCTTGTGCGGGAAGATCCTCGAATAGAAAAACGTCAAAGAACCGCCTAAGCAACGGATCGTTC
>JBFZEZ010000022.1:0-5741 GCA_041306585.1 Spirochaetota bacterium
TCACTCTCTTGAGTGCGGCTTGCATATTGTCACGAGACAATATTTCTTCAAGCAATCCTGCTGTCATTCTGTTTCTCCGCGTCACTTTCTCATCCTCATGCCGGACACAGGCTCCGCTCTCTTGCGTGTTACTCCGGGGTTCACCCTTCGTTTCCCACATAAGGCTCCCAAGGGAGGTGGCTGCATTCAACGCCTGTTTCTCGAAATCCGATGCATCCGTGACTCTTGATGTTCGGCCCTTCCCCTTGCGTATCGATCCGCTTGGGTAGTATGGCCTCTGCTGACTTCTGACGGTTCAGCTGTGCATCGCTGCACGGGTTGTTCCCTCAAATACATTTTGAAAACGTATCCGTCAGACCTCCCCGGGTAAGGACGCACGCTTTCATCCCATATACCCGCCACATATACCTGTCAGACCCTTGATAGCATCGGGCTTTGTTTTGTTTGGCAAACTCGCCCAGTCTGACCGGCCTCATGTGATTTCTGTTCGTCGGGCCGGGACTTTGCCTCCGGCTTCCTTCAGATTCCGCCTCACGACGGACACCCTTGCCTTTGGCTAACGGTTGGCGCTATCAGCCTCCGTAGCGGACTTGCACCGCCAAGCGTGCGCCCATGCCGGGCGCACACCCCTGGATTCCCGCCGGAGTCTATCCTCGTGCAGACGGGGACGGGAATGACATGGAATAGATTTTTACCCTTAAAAATGACCTCTTACCTAAAACTGCAGCGATGCAGCAAAAAAGTACTCGACAAAAACCCTATCAGCCCCCCTAGGATACCATAGCATCAGGAGAAACCCATGAAAAATTACAAAAAAGATTTTATACGATTTTTACTCGAAAACAACGCACTCAGGTTCGGCGAGTTCACTCTCAAGTCAGGCAGGATATCCCCCTATTTTCTAAACACCGGCATGCTGCATACCGGTGAGGCCGTCAGCAAGCTGGGTGCGTTTTACGCAGAAACCATCGTTGATAAAGTGAAGGAAGGCTTCAGTGTTATTTTCGGTCCGGCATATAAAGGAATCCCCCTTGCCATCGCCGCAGTCAACGCCCTGTATACAAAATTCAATATCAATGTTGATTATTCATTCAACCGCAAGGAGGCCAAGGACCATGGGGACAAGGGCCTGCTGGTCGGGAAAGGCCTTTCGGCCGGCGAACGGGTCATCCTTGTCGATGATGTCATCACAGCAGGGACTGCCGTCCGGGAATCCCTCGATATCCTTGAAGCGCAGGGGAATCCGGTTGTGTGCGGGATCGTCGTTTCTGTCGACAGAATGGAGAAAGGGACCGGGGAAAAATCAGCGATCCAGGAGATCGCGGAGGCGACCGGGATACATTTTTTCCCGATAGTGAACATCATCGAGATTATCGCCTTTCTCCGCGAAGAGGCGTCGAACGGCAATCCTATAGTCGGTGAGGATATGATTGACAAAATGGAGGAGTACAGGAAACGATATGGGGTTGCCTGAAAAGGGCTGGCCTATTCAGCAAAAACCTTATCCAGGTCAACAATCAATCCCTTTAAAACACCCACCCCGATTTTATCTGTATCAGAATATACTTCGGGTTTTTTGTATTCTTTTTTCTTTCCCTGTTTAAAAACCATAACAGTCTTTTCTTCCGGATGAATAATCCAGTATTCCCTGACTCCATGTTTCTCATAAAGATGTAATTTTTCTTTTAAGTCTTTTGATGCAGTTGATGGAGAAACAATTTCAACAACAAGGTCGGGCGCTCCAATGCATCCGCGATCATCAAGTTTCTTTTTATCACATACAACCGCTATGTCCGGCTGAACAACTGTCTGGATATTCTCATTTTTTTCATTCCCTTCCGGCAGGCGGACATCGAAGGGGGCGGCATATACCTGACATGGTTTGTCCTGAAGAAAATTCCCGAATTGCAATATCAATTCAATCGATATTCTTTGATGCTTTCGAGCAGGGGCTGGTGTCATATCATATATTACCCCATGAATTATTTCACATCGTATATCGTCAGTCCATTTCAGGTAATCTCCGTAGGTATATTTTTTTTCGAGTTTCTTTGCTACTGGCATTGTGCTGCTCCTTTCCTGTGTAGCCATTGCAATGTTGGAACGTTTTCAATGAGATGTCAAACGAAAAATATGTGTCCGTACCTGAACTAGTGCCATGACCGCATGAAAACCAATCAATCTCACGAAGAGCCCCCTAAATCCCCCGGAGGGGGACTTGAGAGAGTGCAAATGCTTCAGTATGTTAATTAAAAATTATGAGGTATCAAATTAATACTTTCTTAAAGTCCCCCTTTGGGGGATTTAGGGGGCTCTTAAGTTGGTATATTTGTACATTTAATCATACAAAATATTATTTGCTTAATAGATACCTTTTATTCTTTGTGATAAGTCTTCCGTCATCCGTTCTGAAAAGCCTGCCGGCATAACTTTTCAGTCCGTTGTTATGTGTAACCATCAGTACCGTAGCGCCGGATTCATTCGCCCCTGCAATCATCTCCATAATAAGTTTTTCATTCTCCTCGTCGAGGTCGCCAGTGGGCTCGTCGCAGAGCAATAACGACGGTTTGTTTATAAGGGCCCTCGCGATGCAGACCCTCCTCTGCTGTCCTGTCGAGAGCTCGCGTGCATATGATTTTTCCCTTCCGGAAAGCCCGAGCCTCGTTATTAAAGCGAGAGCGTCCTCGACCCCGGTTTCTGTTTTATGAAACAACGAAGGAAAAAGAATATTTTCGATGACTGTAAGCGCGGGTATCATGCTCTGAAACTGAAAAATGAAACCGATTGTGCGGGCGCGGTATATCGAAAGTTCAGCGTCATTCATCGATCCGAGGTCAGCGTTGTTGACCAGGATTTCTCCGGAGTCAGGCCGCGTCATTCCTCCGACAAGGTTCAGGAGTGTCGTCTTTCCGCTGCCGGAAGGCCCAGTGATAATAATAAAGTCCTTGTCTTTAATATCAACCGATACGTCATGAGCCGCATATATCCTGCTGTTTTCATCCCCGTAATATTTATTTACATTCCTCATGCGTATCATTACTCGCCCCTCCTTATTGAATCATAGGGCTCCTTCAGGCTGATATTTACCGCAGGCGCCAGCGCGGCAAGGGCGCCGGTGAGTATTGAAAATCCGGCAGCCGCAAGCGAACAGAGCGCCGCATCATACAGCGGCGGCATAACAACCGGTCTTTTCATCACCTCATAAATGATATACATAACGGGAAAGGAAAGAATAATGCCGAGAATCCCGCCCGAAGTTGAAATCACGATCGCCTCGGTCATGATCATCCTGAAGACGAAGAACCTTTTGGCGCCCATGGCCCTGTAAAGCCCGATCTCCCTCCGCCGTTCGTTCGTTGACATGGCGAATACCAGGGCTATCAGGAGCGCCGTAATCGGCCAGACCGAATAACTCGTAGCCTGAAGAGCAGCCATGGCGAGCTTCAGGCTGTCATGCACTTTACGCACCATTTTTATCGGCTGAATGACCGTGATTTCTTCGATGTCCCTTTCAATGTTAATCACGGCCTTCCACCGCGGCAGGCCGCCGTCGATTTCATCCTTTAATTTAATTAACACCGTTGAAATTTTCTTCTCACCAATTTTCTTTTTTAGAATGGTATTACTTTTTATTATTTCATTTACTTTTTCAATCGGAATAAACACCGCCCGGTCAAATGCCGTGCCTGTTGCGTCGAGGACGCCGGCGACCCTGAAATTATGGTTATAGAACTTAAGCTTTGCGCCTACTGTGGTCATCACAGCAGGCCCAGCGAGCACCTCATCCTTTCCGATTTTAATGTTCTTTTTTCCGAGCCACGGCCTGATGATAAAATCAGTATCCGGGTCGTAGCCTATCAGAAAAATTTCCCACACTGAACAGCACGTCGCGCCTTTCAACGATTTGAGATAAATCTGCGGGGTCGCGGTCTCAATGAAATCATAACCCCTCATTTTCTCCAATATCCGGGAGTCCATATAGGAAAGAATCAATGACCCCTCCCTGAATGAGCGGAGCGCGACGCCGCTGAGTCCCCTGGGAACCCCCACGACGTCCGCACCGAGCCTTGCAATCCCCTCTTCCACCACTTTTCGGCTCGAACGGTCGATAAGCTCCGCAGAAAGCAGCATACCAACAACAGCAGCGACGCAGAGCATAAGTATTCCGAAGCGGAAACCCCTGCCTATAATGTTCTTCCGGATCAATAATGCAAATGTCGGGCTCTTCATAATAATATTCCTCATCACTGGACGGCAAGAATAATGTTATGTTTGCCAACCAGTTTTACGCTGAAATCCAGGGATGACCTCCCGCTGAAAGTTTTTTCCTTTTTGCCATCGACAAACAATTCATATGTTTTTGACGGGTTAAGTTTTTCGACCCTGAGATTCGTTTTTTGCCAGACGTAGTTCAATTTCCACCATGGATCTTCCGTGGTTATGATAAGGGCTTTTTTAGCCTGATCATATATCGCCCTCTTCAGCACAACATTCGGAAAGTCAACACGGGTTACTACCGGAATATTCTCCTCCTGGGTGTGGAATGGTTCCATGTACAGCTTCTTGACTCCCCCGGCAGGGGTAGCAAGGGCATTGGCCATGAGTTTATCGGTTAAACCGTTTGCTGTAAACCTGCTTATCGGCCCGCCGCTGAGGAACTGGTCGGTGAAGTAGGGATAATTGAATGATCCATCAAGTCCCCAGACCGGCCTGTATCTGAGCTGCGCCATGTTCACAAGACGTCTGGCATAGTCTTTCTCTCCGACCTCAGCCATGAGCATAGCGAAAAAACCGATACCGAGCTGATCTTCAAAACGGTCAACGGTAGTGTCAGCCAGGTCTTTGTTGATCTCAACAATATGGTTTTCCATCCAGTAATGATAGAGCCGCTCTACGATTTCAGGAGCGAACGCATTCATGAAGTAACCTGTCCAGCCGTCATTGGCTGCGAGGTTGCCGTAAATAAGTCCGCTTTTCACCAGCGGCCCGATAACACTATCAAGAATATTACCGAATTCAAGCGTATCGTCAACGACTGTTATATCCTGCTTGACAAGATGAAAAGTTGCAATCTCATAAGTATCAGGGCTGATCATGTCTTTTTCGTACATCCAGTCTACGAACCTGTCGCGTGTCTGGTCGTAATGGTTCGTTCCATGCATGTCGTCATAAAGCTTGAATGCGAGTATAGGGTGGGTATTGCACATGGCGAAGCAGAAATTCGGTTCGCATTCAATGCATACCTGATCATCAAGGGCCTGGTTCAGCATGGCAGTCTGAATTTTATATGTATCATAATAAAACACTTCGCTGTTTGACCATTTAAACTCCATGGAATTCGGTTTACTCCATTTGTAATCCCTGTACAATTTTTCGTAGAGTCCGACCATCTGAGCAAGATGGGCTGAATACATGATATTGTCGTCGCCGATAGGATCATGCCTCTCCGGAAAGGCCCAAATGGGTAAAAGGTCGGGGTTCGCGACAAAAAGGCCTTTGCTCACCCACTCTCCCCAGTATTTCCATACGTCCCTGTGCAGCATCTTCTGAATCAGACGGTCCATCTTCGGCTGTATGATATTCAGACACGCCGGGAGTTTATGATACTGCTCCATTGCGAGAAAATATACCATGAAAGCGAGTTGATACCGGTAAGCAGATTCCCGAAATTGCAGATCGCCAGTGCCGGGTACCATGTTAAGATTCGGTGATTTCATATGTCTGAAATCGCCAAGTTCCTG
>JBFZEZ010000023.1:0-8673 GCA_041306585.1 Spirochaetota bacterium
TAATTGAAGGTTGTGCGCCAGCTCGACTTGCAATTGTTTCCACGGAACTGGGTTCGGATCTTTCAAATAAGGGGGAAATTTCTGACAGGAACCTCGAGTTTGTATTTAAAAGATATAAACGCGGGGGACAAATGAAAGATTTTTTCAATTATATGTATTTCGAAGGGGACACGCTATGTTTCAGCTTTGGCGCCAGCAGGACCATCGATGCATGCGAAGTAACAGCCTGGTTTATTAATCCGGATGATAACCGTGTATATCAGGCCGAAAGAATAGATCTTCATGGAAAAACAATATCCGGATTTTCCCTTATGGGGAGTATCATGGAGAATTTTTTTTATAAGGACATTGCAATACCCGTCAAAGGGGATGAGTTTGAAAATGAATCAATCCCCTTTGTCGTCAATCTTCGTGTTATGTGCGGAAAAGAGGCTGTTGAAAAAAAAGTCCCCGGATCATTTCGTCTCAGGTTTGTTGAATAAATCAGGAAGCTCGTTCTTGAGCGTGTTTATTTTATTCAGCATTTTTTTCATGTCTGACAGATAATATTTTTTATTGACCTCGATGATCACATAGGATCCGCATTTTTCAAACGGTTTAATGTTAAACGGGATAATGACAGGGGCATTTTCATCGTACCCTCCACACCAGATGCCTTTTGGGTTTTCAAAAAAATAGCCGCCTTCTGCTGGAATTATATCAACAAGATCGGTAAATACGCGGATGCTGTTTTTTTTCTTATCTGTTATTGTGTATGAGAAGAGTTCCCACTTCCCTGAACTCCCGCCCACAAAATAGATTGTTTCATTGTTAAAATATATTCGTGATGAGGATAAGGATAGGTTTTTGATTAGAATTTTTTTCTGTTCAACATCAATAAGTGAAAAATAATAAGATCCGGCTATTCCTGTTATCAGCCCGAGGTTTTTATCTGATTTATTGAAGATGGCATTATAAAATTTTGCATATGGGGCATTAAAGAGATCTTTGAAAATCATTTCCGGTTCACCTGCAGAATTTTTCCATTCATAGAGTTTTTCATTAAAAAGAAAAATGGTTTTTTCTTTGAAAATGGAGATCGCCTTGATTTTATTTTTTTCATTTCCTATTGCAATGGTCCGGTCAGAATCCGTTTTATCGTTTTGGAAATTGATTTCTATGCCATTCGTCGAGCTGAAAAGCGTGTCATCAGCATCAAAGATGTAATCATCATTTATCGGGATATCGAAGAACTTTTTTTTGAATGGGTACAAAACATTCAGCGATTTCCTGTCTGTAGTAAAAATGATATTTGAATGCGACATGAGATTTGCAGTATCAAAAGTTGCAATTGAAATTGACAATGCAATTTCCCGTTCAATTTCATACAATTGTGTAGAATCACCGGCTTTATATCTCGAAATAGCTTTTGAAAGTAATGCATCATGATCTTTAATACAGCTTATGAACAAAGATAGAATTGCTATTACCAGGATGGGAAAAAGTATTTTGTGAAAAGGCATATGTAAGTTCATGGTTTACTCCAGAAAAAGATAAATTTGATGCATCCCGCTGTTTCGATATCATTTGGACTTTTCTTTAAAAACATAACTTTTTTCTATTACCTTGTTGACGAATTCAATGTCATACAGATCGATCATTTTTGATGAGGATGTTGACTTTGCCCTGATACTGAAGCGGGAAGTGGCAATGTAAATACCTGATTTGCAATTTTCTTCGCTGATTTTTCTCAGAAATTCGATAATCTGTCCTTCGGTGATTTCTCTTGTTGTCCTGTTGAAACAGATGAGCAGGGGTGGTTCATTGATATGCTTGATGTTATATGCTTTATAGTGGTACTCATTTTGAGATATTTTTTCCTTGGATGCGATGTTGAAGTGGATAGTTGATATGATGTCAGATATGAAAGGCTGAAGATCTTCAATGGAAGAGGAGAATAAATTCATCAGAGATTTGTTTTCGAGCAATTCCTTGTATCCTTCGAGTTTCAACCGGGTGCTTTTATATGAAGGGTTTTCCGCAAAAATTTTTTCCCAGTGATAAACCGCTTCCTTTATCTTGTTCTCATGTTCATAACATTCTGCAAGGAGATAACGGTAAGCGTGTGTTTCTTCTGAATTTTCTTTTAGGTTGACAAGTCCCTGTTCAAGATAGCTGATTGCATTAGTATAATTTTGCAAATCAGAGTAGATATCGCCAATTTTATATAGGCTGTCAGTAAAAAATTTCCGATCATTTTTTGATTTTTCAAACATAAGTAATGCATTCTCATAATCTTTTTTCATTTGGAAAATCAATCCGAGATAGTATTGTGCTTCAGAAGGATCTGTCGTTTGCAAAAGCGATTGTGTAAGAAAATGTTCCGCATTTGTGTAATCGGAAACTTTAAAACATGATACACCAAGGGGACGGTAAGAGTCTTTTAGTTGAGGATCCAAAGCCAAAGCCTTCATGAGATGTTCTTTTGCTTGTTTGTATTTTTTTTGCATGTAAAATGCGTGCCCAACCCGGTGATTAGCTTTTTCATCATCCGGCTTGAATCTCAGAATTTCTATGTACTCTTCAATTTCTCTCTGGTAATTTTTTGTTTCATTGTAGAGGAAGGCTAATTGGTAATGAATATTGAGTTCACTTGTGAATTTATTGAAATCCGGAGTTGCAAGAATATTGGTTAACTCAGATATGGCCATGACATATTGACGCTGTTTCATGAGGATAGTGGCTCGAAGATATTTTGCCGGTATAAAATCTTTTTTTTTATTCAGGATTTTCTGAATAATTTCGGTTGCTTTGGAAAAATCATTTGCTTCAATACATTCTTCAGCTTTCCTTATCAGGGCCGGCAGTTGAAATGATTTCAGCAGGATAAAAATGATGATAAGAAAAGGTATAGCAATTAATATTAAGATATATTCCATATTTTATAAGGTACTCATGTGATATTAAATTAGAATAGGATTATCGACAATTCAATTAAGTCCGTCAAGAAATTTTAAGTATTAGAATAAATTTAGATAAAATCCGTATTTCATTATTGACAAAAAAATGTATTAATTGGGTAGACTTAAGTCTTTACTTTACATAATGAGGTGAAAATTATGGCTGAAATAGGTATAATACTTGGAAGCGATTCTGACCTTCCAAAAATAAAGGATTGTTTCTCGATACTTGAGGAATTCGATGTGGCTTTTGAGCTCATCGTTTCATCTGCACACCGTACACCGATGCAGACAATGGAGTGGGTTACAGGCGCCCGGAATCGAGGGATAAAAGTTATTATTGCAGCAGCCGGGGGTGCGGCGCATCTTCCGGGGGTTGCTGCTTCACATACGACCCTTCCGGTTATCGGAATTCCTATTGAATCAAATATTGCCGGAGGGTTGGATTCCATACTGTCGATCCTCCAGATGCCGGGAGGGATCCCTGTTGGTACTATGCCCGCAGGGAAGTCAGGCGGTACAAATGCCGCCCTTTATGCGGTCAGCATGTTGGCGATAACTGATGTAAAACTTGCAAAAAAAATTGATTTATATCGTGAAAAGACCGCAGAGAAGATCATTGCGAAGAATAAAAAAATCCAATCCATGGGCTATAATGCATATATTAAATCTGTTGAGGCATAATTATGATTGAGCACGGTCTGGCTGTCCCTGATCAACGGGTCCTGATCCTTGATTTCGGTTCACAATATACTCAGCTCATTGCACGGCGGGTGCGCGAGCTTCATGTGTATGCCGAGATAGTCCCCTATTTTCATCCGATAGACGAAATCCTTCGTGAAAAACCTTCTGCAATTATTTTATCGGGTGGACCTTCCTCGGTATATGACAAAGGGGCGCCGAGGATTTCAGGTGATATTTTTTCCCTGGGTGTGCCTGTTTTGGGTATTTGTTATGGTTTATATGTTATTGTCGATGCTTTTCGCGGAGGTATAAAAAGCGCCAGTTCCAAGGAATATGGACGTGCAAATATTCATTTATCGGGGAATTCATTGTTATTTGCGGGTTTGGGTCCGCAGGAACAAGTCTGGATGAGTCATGGCGATAAAGTGACTGATGTACCTGCGGGTTTTGAAATTATTGCATCATCCGAAAATGCGGAAATCGCTGCGATCCAAAATGTACCGAAAAAAATGTATGGTGTGCAGTTCCATCCGGAAGTGTATCACACGATACATGGGACAAAAGTTCTTGAAAATTTTCTTTTCACCATTTGCAACTTGAGCCCGACATGGACAATGGCATCATTCATTGATTCATCAGTTGAGGCGATCAGACAGGAAGTTGGAAATGGTACCGTTCTTCTGGGGCTCTCCGGCGGGGTAGATTCATCGGTGACTGCGCTTCTTATACAAAAGGCGATTGGAGAAAAATTATTCTGCGTTTTTGTGAATAATGGGGTATTGCGCAAAAATGAGCATGATCAGGTGATTGAACGCTTTAAAAAACATATGAACCTCAACCTCATCTATGCAGATGCCTCGCAAAGGTTTTTAAAGAAACTCAAAGGGGTTGAAGACCCGGAACGGAAGCGGAAGATAATCGGGCGCGAATTTATAAAAGTTTTTATGGATGAGGCAAAAAAAATCGGCAGGTTTGATTTTCTGGCGCAGGGGACCCTTTATCCGGATGTCATTGAATCAGTCTCCACAAAAGGTCCGTCAGATACTATAAAGAGTCATCATAATCGGGTACCGGAAGTTTTAAAGCTGATTAAATCAGGGAAGGTCATAGAGCCGCTTAAGGAACTTTTCAAAGACGAGGTTCGTGAATTGGGGCTCGCACTCGGCATGGCGGACGAACTTATTTTTCGGCACCCTTTTCCGGGACCAGGGCTTGCAATCCGTATCATTGGAGAAGTTACGCCGGAAAGAGTACGTATATTGCAAGAGGCAGACGATATTGTTGCGGGAGAAATTAAAACTGCAGGGCTGTACCGTTCACTCTGGCAGGCCTTTGCTGTTTTTCTTCCAGTGAAATCGGTGGGGGTCATGGGGGACAACCGGACATATGAAAACGTTATCGCAGTTCGCGCTGTGACATCGGTTGATGCAATGACCGCAGATTGGGCGTACCTGCCGGAGGATGTCCTTAAACGGATCTCAAATCGAATTATCAATGAAGTTAAGGGGATCAACCGGGTCGTTTATGACATTTCATCCAAGCCGCCCAGCACAATTGAATGGGAATAGTGATTGGATTATATAGCTTATTTGGTAAGAGGTCATTTTTAAGGGGTAAAAAAACCATTACATGTCATTCCCGCCAGAGTTTATCCTCGTGCAGACGGGGACGGGAATGACAAAGGAAGTCTTATTAAATCGTTAACCGCTATAAGTATTAATGCAATGGAGAAATTTTGTGGATAAAGATAGATTAATTGAAATGCTCGGGAAAGTTAAAGACGGCAGTATGCCTATAGAAGATGCGGTGCAATCATTGCGTACACTGCCGTATGAAGACCTTGGATTTGCCAAAATCGATAACCATCGTCAGCTCAGACGGGGGTATCCCGAGGTTGTATTCTGCCAGGGGAAGACCATACCGCAGATACAAAAGATTGTCGAGCGGCTTTCAGAAAACCATGCTTCAATAATCGCGACAAAAGCGACATCTGATGTATATAAGGCGGTCTCATCAATTCGCGCTGATATTGAGTATAATGAACCAGCGCAGATGTTATTAGTCGGGAAGCCGGTTGCAATTAAAAATAACGATACAATTATGGTGCTAACCGCGGGGACATCAGATATCCCTATTGCTGAAGAAGCTGCGGCGACAGCGGCTTTCATGGGAAATAAAGTTGAACGAATGTTTGATGTCGGGGTAGCGGGAATTCATCGGCTTTTCGGGAATATGGACAGGATTTTGAACGCCTCTGTAATTGTGGTTGCAGCCGGTATGGATGGGGCCCTCCCCAGCATTATCGGGGGCATCGCGTCGTGTCCGATTATCGCAGTTCCAACGAGCATCGGGTATGGCGCGAATTTCGGCGGTCTTGCTCCCCTTCTGACAATGCTCAACAGCTGTGCGCCAGGGGTCACTGTAGTGAATATCAATAACGGCTTCGGTGCCGGTTATTCTGCCAGTATGATTAATCATAAAGGGGGTAATAAGCAATGACAGGATCTCGACATTCATACCTGCTGCCTATCATCGTGTGCGGAGTCCTCATTGTCGGGTTGTTTCCCCTCTACAGTAATTCAACACGCGACATCGGCGAAGAACCAAAACTTTCCGAACAAAAAATTTTATCCTGGGTTTTTTTCTATACTAACATTGAAAGGGTGAAGAGAAACATGACCCCTCTCGCATACGATTCAACCCTTGAAAAGGCTGCGCATTGGCAATCGGATTATTGCCGTTCTATCGGCAAACTTGATCATTATTCGACTGTGAAAGGGATGTATAATCCACAGGAGCGTGTAGCACATTTCGGGGGAAACCTTAAAACCGGCGGCGAAAATGTAATAGTAGTCTTCACCTCGAATATATCAAACAGGCCTTTTTATCTAAAGAACGATGAGAAGGGAACATATAAAGATTATGGAATGTTTACCGTATATTGGTATAACGAGCGTCAGATTGCCATGGAAATGGTCAAGTCCTGGATGCAAAGTCAAAACCATAGAGAGAACATACTTCGCTCAATGTTTAACTCGATGGGCGCAGGAACGGTGAAAGGTATATATTCCGGGGAAAAGTCGTATTATGCAGGACAGGTTTTTTCAGGAGAAAGACCGATTGATTTCGGTGCATTGACAATTACAGTGAGCGGCAATGAATACGGGCTGAATTTTCCAGGTGATTTTGATATTCGCGTTGTTTCAATCAAGGAAGATGGGGATATTATTGCACTCCCCTGCGAAAAAACAGGGAATTCATGGTTATTCAAAAAGCAGCAATCATCCGATAAACAATTGTATGTCTGCATCTATGATGACAAGGCAGATATATTGTATCCAATCAAGATGTTATAAAGCGGGAATGGTTTTTTAATGAAAATAGCATATCTCGATTGTTTTGCCGGGGTGAGCGGCGATATGATCATCGGGGCCCTGTTAGATGCAGGTCTAGATTTTGATTTTTTAAATGGAGAACTTCAAAAACTTGAATTACAGGGATATTCACTATCCTCTGCTAATATACTAAAAAACGGCATTTCCTGCATCAAGTTTGATGTTACTATATCTGAGCAGCATTCCCATCGCAATCTTTCCGACATAACAGATATCATCCAGAAGAGCAGGCTAGATGACGCTATTAAAAAAAGAAGTATAGATATTTTTACCAGTCTTGGAAAAGTCGAGGCAAAGATACATGGAAAGGATATCAGTGAGATACATTTTCATGAACTCGGCGCGGTTGATACAATTGTTGATATCGTGGGAGCAGTGATTGGATTCGAAGCGCTCGGCATCCAGGGTATTTTTTGTTCGGCAGTCAACGTTGGACAGGGATATGTTAAAACTGCACATGGGATGCTGCCTGTGCCGGCGCCGGCAACTGCCGCACTCCTTTCGGGGGTACCGGTATTTTCGTCCGGCATAGACGGGGAACTCGCCACACCGACGGGTGCCGCACTAGTGAGGTATCTCGCCGAATCTTTTGGACCTATACCGGCCATGACGTATCATTCGATAGGGTGCGGCGCAGGTTCAAAAAATCTTCCGATTCCCAATATTCTTCGTATTTTTATTGGTGAAGCAAACGGCCGCAGTTACCGGAATGACGATGCAATCATGATTGAGACGAACATCGATGATATGAGCCCTGAATATTACGAATATTGTATGGACCGGTTATTCGCAGAAGGGGCGCTCGATGTTTTTATGATCCCGGCTGTAATGAAAAAATCAAGGCCGGGCACCCTTCTATGCGTGCTTGCGACACGTGAAAAACTTGACGATTTGTGCCGTATCATATTTGCAGAAACAACAACTGCAGGGGTTCGAATATCTCACCATACCCGCTATATACTTGATCGGCGCTTTGAAACTGCTAAAACAAAATATGGCCAGATACAGGTTAAGTTGCTCATAGACAACGATAACATAGTAACGATAGCGCCGGAATATGAAGATTGCAGGAAGGCAGCGCTGGCTTCGAATGTCCCATTGTATCATGTTTATGATGAAGCCCTGGCGATTGTTCGGAAGCTGCATGATTACAACATAAAAATTGAAAAATTGAATTCTGCGTTAAAAAAAATATCAGAATAAAACCCCAACCCAAAAATATGTATTGGGATCCCGCCTTCTATGTATTTGTATTGACTAAAATCCCTTCATTCATTATATCTTCAATGGATTACAAGTGCTTTGACCAAGTGATGTAATGAAATAATATCCACAGAAGATCCCCCTAAATTCCCCGGATGGGGACTTCCAGGATTTTTTTAAGACCTCCTCAGGTCGATTGAGGGGGATCTTTGCAAGAATGCGGTTATAAAATTGGCGAATATTTTAATTATATAACGAGTTTTTAATGAGCGGTTTGTCTTTGGAAAAAGGGTTGGTGCAGATTTATACTGGTGACGGAAAAGGCAAGACAACAGCCGCCCTTGGGCTTGCGCTGCGTGCGTCCGGAGCCGGCTTGCGCAGCATTATTATTCAATTTATGAAGGGGCGCGATTGCAGCGAGCATGCAGCGGTTCGCCTCCTGGATGGCATGG
>JBFZEZ010000024.1:0-4698 GCA_041306585.1 Spirochaetota bacterium
ATCCCGTATCCGGGAAAAAATCATCCTGCCTGCCGTTGTCTGCAGTACCGATGTTACCACGACATCGACCTCGTCGTTCAGCCTGTTCTTCCCGTTTTCAACCACCACCATGGTCCCGTCATCAAGATAACCGATTGCCTGATTATGGTCTTTTCCCTCCTTGATGAGGGCGACCCGCATGTATTCACCCGGCAGCACTATCGGCTTCAATGCGTTTGACAGCTGGTTGATGTTCAGGACCTGCACCCCGTGGAACTCAGCGACTTTATTGAGATTGAAATCATTGGTCAGCACCTTGGCCTTCATCACTTTCGCAAGCTTGAGAAGCTTGGTATCCACCTCGTTGGTATCGTCAAAATCGATATCGGATATTTTCACCATGATCGACTGGTCTTTCTGCATTTTATTCAGTATATCGAGCCCCCTGCGTCCACGGTTCCGTTTAATCGAATCAGCCGAATCAGCAATCATCTGGAGTTCATGCAGAACAAAATTCGGGATGACCAGGATCCCCTCAATGAAATGGGTATCGCAGATATCGGCGATCCTTCCGTCGATAATGACGCTTGTATCGAGGATCTTGTATGCAATCCCCGAGTCAGGGTCATCTCCGCCCCGGGGGAATATTCTATCGAGTATCCGAATCTCCTCATTGTTTATAACAGAAAAAAAGACCAATGTGAAACCGGGGATGTGATAGAGTAAGGGCTGAATAATATCATAATAACCGGACAATAAGGCGATATTGAGGCTTGAAAAGGCCTGATTGAGAAGGTATCCCAACGAGAGGCCGAGCATAAGCCCCCCTACTGCAACAAAAAGGAGACGGGGAGTTACCGTATGGGAGATATATTCAATAATAATAAGAGTAATTAGAGATATCACGGCAGAGATTACAGCGGCAATCAGAGCTGCTTTCAAAGATACTGGAATAAAATAAAGCCCGGAAAAAAATATGGACGTAAGCATGAATACGATTCTCAATAGAATAATCATATAATGACTCCTTAAAGCATTATAGCGTTAAATGAGGGTTTTAGAAAGGAATTACTTTTTAGCCGGGCCGGGCTGTATGACTGATAACGCCTCAGATACGAGGTGACCTGCTTCCTCAACTTCGACTTCCTTGGCAAGGGCCAATTCATGCGTCACAAGCTGATATGCGCTCTCATAGAGCTTTCTTTCCATGATGGAGAGCTCTTTTTCACACCCCCTGCGATACAGGTCGCGGGCAACCTCTGAGACTTCATAAATGGAGCCGCTTTTTACCTTATCAATATTGTTCTGGTAGCGCTCCTTCCAGTCATCCACAGAGCTGTTTTCATCCTTTGACAATACAGCAAGGACTTTTTTCACATCCTTTTTGGGTATGATGCTCCGTATACCGATAGTGCTGGCATTTTCAACGGGTATCATGACTTTCATACCGCTGTTTATGATAGTTATGATATAGTATTCGCTCTTTTTGCCAAGGACTACTTTCTTTTCAATTTTTTCTATAAGGCCGACCCCATGCATGGGATATACGATTTTATCTCCGACTTTAAACATCACATAACTCCTGACTGATTCCCTCTCAACGATTAATACTATTTAGATTATAACAACAAATTAAGTATACACAGTTTTTTACGAATTTCAAGAACTAATCTTACATAAATTAAAAAAAAAATTATTTAATAGAGCCTGTTGGGAAAAGCATGTTACTCAGACTTGCTTACCCCCTCCTTCTCCATGTATCGGTCCAGCACCGATTTCATTTCAAAATGGTCCCCATCACATGTCTTCGTGGGCCCGCTTTCTTCCAGCATGACCTCGGATGCAATTTCTTTGCAACCCGGACCAGGAATTAACCCGGTATACCTGCATACTCCTCCAAAATAAACCCCTTTCGGCATTGGCGGGAATTCGGGCTCTGGCATCCCGTTATATATTTCACGCATAAAATTTGCCCATATCGGCGCAGCAACTGACGCTCCTGCCTGATGCTTTCCAAGGGACATAAATGGCCTATCGTATCCAATCCAGGTAACGGCCGCAATATCCGGGGTAAATCCGCAAAACCAGGCATCGGTCCAGTTCGATGTTGTTCCGGTCTTTCCGGCGGCCTTTTGCGTGAATTTTGCAATATTACGAACCGAGTCTGCTGCTGTCCCATGGTCCACGACGCCGATCATAAGGTTGGTCATGGCCCATGCCACATCCTCACCGATCACCTGAATAGTACCGTTCATCTCCTTTGCCGCAATGGCGCTCCCCGCTTCTTCCTCAACATTCGCCATTGTGTTGCCATCCCTGTCAACTACATAGCGGATAGCGAAAGGAATGACATCCCTCCCCCGGTTTGCGTAAATCGCGTATGCGTTCGCCATTTCAAACGGGGTGAACTCAGTTGTTCCGAGTGCAAGCGAGGGGCCCGGGGTAAAACGGCTCTCAGGGACCTTCAACATGCGAGAGGCAAACTGGATGACCCCTTCAGGGCCAACTAAATCATAAATTCTCACGGAAATGATATTGATAGAAGCCGCAAGCGCCCTGCTGATACGGACAAGGCCTGTAAAGTCCCCTTCATAATTGCCGGGGCTCCATGTGTCGCCCTCGGCATCGATATCGACTATAGGGGCATCAGGGAGCGCAGTCCCCCCATTTATCTTACGTGATTCGAACCCGGCCCCATACACAAAGGGTTTGAATGATGAGCCAGGCTGCCTGCGGGCCTGGACTGCCCTGTTGTACTGATTTCCGGGATTGAATTCTGAACCCCCGACCATGGCGGTCAGATATCCCGACTTAGGCTCTATAGCAATGAATGCCCCCTGGACCTGGAGGTTGGATGATATCCCTGAAATGAGTTCCCTGAAGGTTTCAAACGTATGGTTCGTTTTAGGGGCATCAACAAAAAGGGAGAGTATGTCAGCGGAATCTACGACTTCATCCACCATAGTTTTCTTAAACTGTGATTCGATATCGTCTTTTACTTCAATACCGGGAAGGCTGAAAATCATACGCAATGTCTCATAGGAGCCGATAAGACCGCGGTCGACGCTTGAATTGTAAAACGCGTTGGCCTTTCCTGACGTTTCATTCTGACTGACAACGCCCTCGGCGAGGTATTTTTCAGCTATCTTCTGGCGCTTGAGGTTCAGGGTGGTATAGACCTTTAATCCTTCATTATAAACGACTTCCGGGCCGAACCGCGAGATAAGAATCTGCCGGACATAATCGGTAAAATAAGGGGCGTCATCGATATTATTGGATAAGGCGGTTTTTGTCGGGAATTCAGTTTTAATCGATTCAAATAATGCCGGCCAGAATGTTGCGTACATTTCATCTGCCCTTTTTTTTGAGATATAACCGTCATCAACCATCCTGTTCAATATATCGCGGTTTTTCTCAGCAGCAAGCAGCGGGAACTTGATGGGGGAATGGCCGTTCGGTTTCGCGGGGAGTGCGGCCAACACAGAACTTTCAATCAGGTTAAGCCCGCGAACATCCTTGTTGAAATAAAAATTCGCCGCAGTCGAGATCCCGTGGCATCCATGTCCGAGATATATCTGGTTGAAATACATCTCGAGGATTTCCTCCTTGGAAAACTTTTTTTCTATCTGGAGGGCGAGTACGGCCTCAAAGGCTTTCCGCATCAGTGTACGTTCGCTCTGGGTGAAGAGACGCTTGGCAAGCTGCTGGGTGATGGTCGACCCGCCCTGGACGATCGTGGGACGCAAATTCGTTGCCGAAGCAATGATATTTTTCCCCATGGCCCTGAATATAGCCATTGGTGAAATGCCGAAATGATCATAGAAATTATTATCCTCGGTTGCAAGGAAGGCGTTGACCAGACAGCTGGGAAGCTCGTCAAAAGCGGCCAGCTCGCGTTTCTCCTGAAACAATTCAGCAATTAAATCGCCGTTTACATCATAGAGGCTGGTGGGTATACTCGGCTGAAATTTCCGCAGATTTTTGATGCCTGAATAATTTTTAATCTCAGATGTTATATATCCGAAACATATGCCGCCAAAAATCGCTATGACAAAAAACGCAATGAATGCGGTCTTTTCTATTAGCAGAAGTTTTTCCTGAAGTGTTCTTTCTTTTTTCATTGTGATAAAAAACAAGCTCCAATAAACTCTATAATTAGATTGGTCGATAAAATCAAAGTAGCTATTTTGTATTTAACGCTCAGGAAATCAATCATATTTTTTATATTGCATCACAAAATCATTAAGAGGTCATTTTAAAGGGGTAACAATTCATTCTATGTCATCCCCGCGCAGGCGGGGATCCTTAATTCGCGTCTAGCGAGAATGGATTCCCGTCTTCACGGGAATGACATGGATAGTTACCCGTTGAAAATGACCTGTTACAATCATGAAGACCCCCCACATTTAATTCGCTACCAATCACTAAGAAATCATGATTTTACTTTACATGAAAAGGAATTAATCGTATATGTAATAAATTATGGTTTTCAACATCAACTGCCGCAAACACATTATATCTGCCGGTACAATTCTAATTCATTTCATCAGTCGTCCCTTCAGCCCTCCAGCGGCATTCATAATTACAGGTATTTCAATCTCACTCCTTTTAATTCTTCTCCACATCGGCGTCATTATGCATCTGGGCTGGGAGATGTCGGTGATTTTCATGCAATCGTCTTTTTCTAATTTTTTCATTCATCATTCCATACCATTGATT
>JBFZEZ010000025.1:0-5402 GCA_041306585.1 Spirochaetota bacterium
AAGAACAATTTTAACTTAAACAGCTTCAGCGGCCGTGGGCCTGGAGTAGATACCTGCTCAAGTCCCCCCGATAAATGACCTGTTACATAAAGTTACTATCCCCAATTAAAAATCTCCTTGAAAAAATATTTACTATTGCAATCATGGATATCCGGTTTCCTAATTGACAGAAAATTTATTTTGTATAGGATATGCTGAATTTGTGGAGCGGATATCAAAATTTTGATCGGAAGCGATTGAATATCTTACATACGTAATTAAATAGTGTGCAGGTGCATATATGATTATTGCACTATTTAAATGCAATCGCATCAATCCGGGGGTGAAATGACAAAAACAAAATCACAATATAAGGTAATAGTACGGGAAGAATACTGCAAGGGGTGCGGCCTGTGTATCGAATTCTGCAATAAAAAAGTCCTGGCCGAGTCGCAGAAGCTGAATAAAATGGGCTACCATTACGCTGAAACAGTCAATAATGACGAGTGCGTGGGCTGCCTCATCTGTACCCTTGTGTGTCCCGACGTTGTAATCGAGGTGTACAGTGAATAAGGTCCTGATGAGCGGTAACCATGCGTTTGCCGAAGCGGCAATCCGCGCAGGCTGTAAATGTTATTTCGGCTACCCGATAACCCCCCAGAACGAACTGGGCGAATACATGGCAGAGAACCTGAGGCCCGCCGGCGGGGTCTTTATCCAGTCCGAGAGCGAGACTGCGGCAATTAACATGGTTATCGGCGCAGCCGCAACCGGGGCCCGGGCGATGACCTCATCTTCCAGCCCGGGGATCAGCCTGAAGCAGGAGGGTATTTCGTTCCTTGCCGGTTTTGAGCTTCCTGCCGTTGTTGTCAATGTTATGCGTGGAGGGCCGGGGCTCGGCAACATCGCGCCGGCGCAGGGGGATTATTTTCAGGCAACCCGCGGCGGCGGCCACGGGGATTACCGTACGCCGGTTTTTGCCCCGGCGTCCGTTCAGGAGATTGCCGATCTCACCTATTATTCGTTTGATGTCGCCGACAGGTACCGTACCCCGGTCATGATCATCAGCGACGGGATGATGGGGCAGATGAAGGAACCTGTCGTACTGATGGAGCCCCTAAAAAATCTCCCTGAAAAGGAATGGGCTTTAAAAGGGCGCGGTACAGGAGCAAGCAGGTATATGTGCTCCCTTATTCTCGATCCGCTCGAAATGGAGCGGCACAACTGGAAACTTTATCGCAAATATATTGAAATCGAACGACACGAGGTCAAGTATGAATCGTATATGACCGACGATGCCAAGATCATCGCTATTGCATACGGCACAACCGCGCGCATTGCAAAGGCTGCGGTCAACCGAGTGCGCAAGGACGGTATCCCCGCGGGGCTGCTGCGGCCGATCTCTCTGTGGCCTTTTCCGAAGGCCCCTCTTCAGGAACTGGCGCACCGGGTGAAGAATTTCGTTGTATTCGAAATGAGCACAGGGCAGATGCTTGAGGATGTGCAGCTTTCCATACAGGGGATGGCAAACATATCATTTCACGGACGGCCGGGGGGTGTTGTTCCGACGCCTGTTGAGTTTGCGCGGTTTTTATACCGTGAATATCAGAAGATAAAGAAGCAATAACTATGCAGCTGAAAAATCAATGGCCACTATATTATAAAAAAGATGTTGTCAGTCATTATTGTCCCGGGTGCGGCCACGGCATTGTTCACCGGCTCGTTGCCGAGGTGCTCGAGGACATGGACCTCGGGAAAAGGGCTGTGTGCGTCAATCCTGCAGGGTGCGCAGTACTTGCGTATAAATATTTCGACATCGACATGATCGAATCGGCACACGGACGCGGCACGGCGATCGCTACAGGGATCAAACGTTCCCGGCCCGACCTGTTCGTGTTCACGTATCAGGGCGACGGCGACCTTGCCGCGATAGGCACAGCCGAGACGATCCACTCGGCCAACAGGGGCGAGCACATAACAGTCATATTTGTCAATAACGCCGTGTACGGCATGACCGGCGGGCAGATGGCCCCCACGACGCTCCTGGGCATGAAAACCACGACAACTCCCGGCGGGAGAAACCCTGAATTCGAAGGCTATCCCCTTCATATCACCGATATCGTCGCGACATTTCCCGGCACTGTATATGCTGAGCGCGTAGCGGTCGACTCCCCGGCCGGCATACGAAAAACCAAGAAAGCGATCGCAAACGCCTTCCAGGTCCAGGCCGACGGCCTTGGGTATTCGATCGTCGAGGTCCTCTCCGCGTGTCCGACAAACTGGAAGATGTCATCTGTTGATTCATTCAAATGGGTGACCGAAGTAATGACGAAGGAATTTCCCCTAGGGGTGCTGACCGATAAAAGAAAGGGGGTGGAAAAAAAATGATAGTAACGATGCTGTTTGCCGGTTCCGGCGGGCAGGGAATTTTAACAGCAGGGAACATACTTGCCAATGCCGCCATGCTTGATGATTTTTTTGTCACCTACCTGCCGTCATACGGCGCAGCTATGAGGGGGGGGACAGCGAACTGTTCAATATGCATCTCAGATGAGGAGATCGCGTCGCCGGTAACATCGGCCCCTGAATTCGTTATCGCGATGAACCAGCCGTCTGTGCTGAGTTTTGTGAACCGGCTCGATCCGGGGGGCGAGCTGATGTATAACTGCGACCTCGTTGACACGGTCCCTTACCGCGGGGATATCGAGATGTTTCCTGTGCCTGCAAACAATATTTCAATCGGGTTGGGGAACGGACGTGCCGCGAACATGGTCATGCTCGGGGCTTTCCTGAAGCTCATCAATATAGTGAAAGTTGGGACAGTAAATAAAAGTATAGAAGACATGATGTCTTCAAGGAAAAAGCTCATTGATCTGAGCATTAAAGCGGTTGCTGCAGGTTATGACGGCTTTCCTTTTGACGTCATGAAATAACCGGCGCAGTTATACTATTGAAGGGGGTAACGATATGCCAATAACACAAATTTCCATTTCACTCGAAAACCAGCCGGGTAAACTCAACACCGTGACTGAAATACTTGAAATTGAACATATTAATATTAAAGGGATCATGGCGGCTTCAGTGATGGCGCCTGTCCAGCTCCATCTTATTGTGGACGATCCCGACCGGGCCTGCAAGGTTTTGCAGGCCAACGGATTCAATGTGACGACGAAAGAGGTCATTGCGGTTGCCTCGCCCGATCATCCGGGTGGACTCAACGCGGTCCTGCGGCCGTTGATCGAGGGGCATATCAATATAGAGACTATATATCCTTTTATTCATCGCAGGGGGGATGATGCAATTATCATCATTGAAGTGGATAAAATCAAAGAAGCTAAAGAAGTCCTTAAAAAGCACTGGGTCAAAACCTACAGCACAGAATTATACAAGATGTAAAAGCATGTGTGCGTGCGGCCCGGGAGTAATCCTTACATGAATAAATCCTTTATTTTCCAAAAGGGCGTATAACCTGTCACCATATGGGACATAAGACGTTTGATATTGAACAGGACCTGTTTTCCTATTCTACCGAAGTTGAGCCCGCTGGTGCGGCGGAGCGGCTGGTCGAGGGGGAGGATCATGTCCGCGCGCTGTTTTCCGCCTCAGACTTCGCCCTTGACCGGCGTTTTTTTCTGAAAACCGAAGCCGTTCTGCTTCAGCTTGCATATGCGCATAATAAGATTTTATCATTATCAAATTCCCGCACACGAATCCTGGCCCATCAGGTGGAGAGCACACACCGCATCGTCGAATCATTAAGCCAGCGTTTTCTCATCGCTGATGAGGTCGGGCTGGGGAAGACCGTTGAAGCCGGCCTTGTGATCAAGGAGTTCGTGTACCGTTACGGGTACCGCCGCATCCTCATCGTTTGTCCCGCGTCACTCCTGTTCCAGTGGCAGAACGAGATGCTCTCTAAGTTTAACGAGAGTTTCACCATCATTGACCGGAAAGCGTTGAAAAAAGCGGCCGATGCCTCGCCCGACGTCAATCCCTGGCTTTCCTATGAAAAGGTTATCTGTTCCATCGATTTTATAAAGAACAAGTCATTCGCCGAAGACCTCGAGCGGACGAAGTGGGACGCTGTCATATTCGACGAGGCGCACAGGCTCAGGCGCGATTCCGCGAAGAGCACCATCGCGTATGGAGCTGCCGAAATCATCGCCGAGAACGCGCGGTCCCTCCTTCTTCTTTCTGCCACCCCTTTCCGCGGCAAGCTCGAGGAACTGTATTATCTCATCGCCCTCGTTGACGAGAACCTGCTCGGCCCGTTCGCCTCATTTTACAATGAATACTGCATGGAGGGCGCCGACCTCACGTCCCTCAAGAAGAAGCTCGCGACCGTGGTCATCAGGCGCACCAAGCGCGAGGTCGGAGGCTTCACCCTTCGGCACGCCCGGACCATTCAGTTTGAGCTCTACCCTATTGAACGACTGTTATATGATGAAGCGACGAAATACGTTGCTGAAGAATTTAACCGGGCGCTGCAGACTGAGAACAGGGCGGTCGGCTTCGTCATGACCGTGTTTCAGAAGCTTCTTGATTCATCGTCATATGCACTTCTTATGGCCTTCCGCAACAGGAGGAAGCGGCTTGAGGAGATGGTCGAACGGATGCAGAGCGAGAGCGCGGCAATAGATGAATACTACGATTCCCTCGACCCCGAGATTATCGATTCGGCGGAGGACGTTGACTCCCTTGTTGAATCATCGCTTAAAAAGACAGCGACGGAGATGAAGGAGGAGGTCCGGGTGCTCGGCAGGCTGATCAAACTCGCCGAGTCGGTGCGCGAGAACAAGAAAGGCGAAAAGCTCCGCGAGATCATAGCCGGGCTCAAGAAAAGCGGCAGCAAAAAATTTCTCATCTTCACACAGTTTAAAACGACACAGGACTTCCTGCGCAACTTACTCTCCGATTACACCGTGATCGTGTTCAACGGCTCCATGGACCGCGATGCGAAGGAGCAGGCGATCATTGATTTTAAGGAGAGAGCCGAAATCCTGATCGCGACAGAGGCGGGTGGAGAGGGACGCAACCTGCAGTTTTGCAATATTCTCGTCAATTACGATCTTCCATGGTCGCCTTTGAAAATCGAGCAGCGTATCGGTCGTATCCACCGCTTCGGCCAGCCCCACGACGTCTACATATATAATTTTTCGACACGGGACACGGTTGCCGAGCGGGTGCTCGAGGTGTTGAACAAAAAACTCAAGCTTTTCGAGGAATCGATCGGGGCTCCGGACATATTGCTCGGAGAAATCGAGGATGAATTAAAACTCGGCAGCCTGTTTATGGAGATGGTTTCCGGCAGGAAGAGCAAGCGTGATGTCGATTCGGAGATCGATGGAAGGATACAAAATGCACGGAAAAGTTACGAAAAACTTGCCGAGCTCACGGTTGCGCGCAGGATGGATTTCAATTACGAC
>JBFZEZ010000026.1:0-2898 GCA_041306585.1 Spirochaetota bacterium
GCAAAGAGCGGATGGGAGAGTCAGAGAATAAGCCGGATCCTGTTTACTATCTTGATTATTTTGAAGAAGACCAACAGAGCTTTATCCATTGGAGCTACAATGCACGTACAGAAGATTATTACGGTGTCCAAATCGAAAATACCGATGGAAAGATACTCTGTCAGATGCGATATCCGGTCCGGCAGTATATTTTTGCCCCGCAGGACAATATTCCCGCAGCCGTTCAGGTACGCACGCTGAATATAGATGGTCGTTTTTCTGAACCTGTCCGGGTAGTCTGTCGGAATTCCCGTCACACACAGAGACCGAAAACTTTTGAGCGTATCGCTGTCAAACCCTACGAGCAAGGGGCTGTTTTTATCACCGAGCATACCCGGACGCCATTTATAGTCAGGGGCTTCAATTATGTCCGTCTGTGTTATGGGGACCATGCAACGTTTGAGGCCGGTTCGGCGACAACGCCAGCACAATACGAGCCCTACACCGCAGAGACAATGTTGAAAATGCTCCATAGACTGGGGTTCAATACCGTACGTGTATTTTTAATCGGCAGAAACGCCCATTTGCCGGGGTTAGCAGGAGACAATCAGCTCAACGATCCCTTCTACAGCCCTTATATTGACAATTTCATAGATTTTTTATCACGTGCTAAAAAATATGGAATATATGTGTTTCCGGTATTTGGAGATGGCGAATTACCCATCAACCGATATTATCAGCCCATCATGCAAAACTTGTCAAAACTTGACCCAAAAACGGCAACGCTGGGAATGGCACACGGGACAATCTTTTTCACACGTGAGGGTATTGAAGCACGAAAAACAATGATCACAGAGGTGCTTAAATATATCCAGTCGCGACGCCCTGATCTCATGGAAGTCCTGTTGGGTGTACAATTTCAAAATGAGATGGTGATTTATTCTAATCAATGGCCGTTCAAACTCACCGAAGGGACTATTCAAGGTGCGAATGGAAAAATGTATGATATGTCCGATGCGTCGGATCGTCAGGCATTTTTTGAGGAGGGATTAAAGTATTATCACGACACACTCACTGAAGCGGTTAAAGCAATTGACCCTCATTTGCTAACGGCTGAGGGAGTATATTGCCTCAGTCAGACAGGAAAAATGAATCCGGATGACTATTATGGCGTCAATCCAAAAGATACCGGACCGAATTTCATCCCCACTGTTGAAATGCTCGGACAAAGCAAGCTGGATTTTATTGACATTCATGTGTATAATGTCTGGAATAATGAAGACCCAGATCAGTCCTATCGAAAATCAATGGTTTCTATGCAGCTTTACACGCCTAAAGCAATGCAGGTACGCCAACAAAAACCGGTAATTCTGGGAGAATTCGGAGCATTTTTTCATGTATCAAAGACCCTTGAACAAGCAAAAAAGGATACACTGGCCACTCTTGATGCGGCAAATAAAGATGGACTTAATGGCTATTTGATGTGGACGCTGGATACCTTTGACCAACAGCAGCTTTTTCATGCGCTTGATGGTGGAGAAGAATTTCTTCATTTGTTGAAAAACCGTATGCATTGAAAGTGTGTGAATGAAAAATAAGCGTCAATAACCGACGGCGTAAATCGGAGGCGATACACGAAAGACGGCGCCCTCACCAGCGAAATTGACTGTTACCGGTCTGCCATGCGGCCATTGTTGGAATTATACAGCACAACCAAAGCCGAGGAGTTCGGGCCCAAGGCACTCAAGGTGGTACGCCAGAAGATGATTGACCTTGGCTGGTGTCGAAAAACGGTCAATAAGAATATCGGCCGTATCCGAAGTATCTTTCGGTGGGCGGGGGAAAATGAAATCGTCTCCGGAAGCCTACATCATAGTCTCATGACCGTAAGGGGACTTCAGAAGGGCAGGTCGGATGCGAAGGATTATGAGCTTGTCAAGCCAGTCAAGATGGAATTAGTCGAAGCCATTGAACCGTATGTGTCACGCCAGATTTGGGCTGTTAGGACAACCGAATTATGTTGTAAAATGGCCCGCGTGTAAATTATAATGGAGGGGTATGCGGCATCGAAAGTCCGGCAGTGATCGCAACCGTCCTGCCCTGATCGTTAATAGTGATGAATTGAAATTATTATAAGCAGAGATTAGCCATTATGAAGAAACTTGGATTTTTTTCGGCGAAGGGTCGAAAAACACTGGAAGACCTTTTCTTTCTCAAACAGGATGCCATACTGATGGAAGAATTTCACCGTATGGAACAGATGAAAGAAACCAAAGAATCGCTGGCGAAAGTATCCGGCATTAAAAACGATGAGGTTCTTCAGAAACTTGTTGACTTGGATATTCGACCGGATGTGGCGGCGTCTCTTGCTCTGGTGCCTTTGATCGAGGTGGCTTGGGCGGATGGCTGTATCGAAGCCAAAGAAAAATCCGCTATTCTGGATGCTGCCGCACACTCTTTTTTTGCCAAAGACAGCATTGATTATAAACTGTTAACACAATGGCTGGAGCACCGTCCGTCCGGCAACCTTCTGGATGCCTGGACGCATTACATTCAGGGACTTTGTGAAAAATTGACAACATCCCAAAAGACCCTCTTAAAAAATGAACTGATCGGCCATGCCCGCCAAATTGCTCAGGCGGCAGGCGGATTTCTGGGATTGGGCAACAAAATCTCGGACGAAGAACGGCGTATATTGGACTATTTGGAATCTGCGTTTGACTGATATTTCGTAAACAGCAGAAGGCACTGGAGGCGATTGTAAGGGTGGGGTAATTGCTATGTTCGAAAATAAGATCAAAAAGGCAGGGTTTTGCTTCTAAGAAGTCTCTATTGAAGTAATTATACATAGAAAACAGCAGTACTGGCTTATACATAAAAATTTATGGATTTTTTGATTTTAATCATTGACAGATCGGA
>JBFZEZ010000027.1:0-2528 GCA_041306585.1 Spirochaetota bacterium
GAGAATTTTCCCACAAATTTTCCCCGTATTTCCATGAAACTTGCCAAACCACCTCTCGTTATCGATTACACTGTTTCTCCGCTTAACAGCCTGGACATCAAATACGTTGAGCACAAGGAGATAGGAACCCTGCATAAAGAAAATATCAGTATTTATCGTACGTATGAAAATTCATGGTTCCAGGTCATTGTCAGGGATAAGGATACCGGGGAGATAGTCGGGGAGGACGGTTTCGGAAGGGTAAATTCCATCGATAACCAGAGGCAGCTCATAGTACGATCCTGTGGCAATTATTCAGTTGAATTTGTTGGGGAAGACGTTACTGTAAACCTCACTATGAGAGTACCGGAAGGAGGTTTGATACCCTGAAATTCATTTTTCTGCCTGCCTCCTGCTTTCAGACGTGTTGGGTAATCAAGGACGTAATTTTTTTTTATTCTTTCAGGATATGAAAAATAATCTCATCGGTATACGTTCACAACCTGTGAACCCGGCATACTGTAGCACATACGATCTCTTAATTACCCCTTCTTTTTAATAGTGACTTTCTTTAGAATTTTTTCAGAATCGAGATTGCAGATTCTTTTTTTGTGGAGTCCTGAACGGTTTTATGTTCTTTTCTGACTATCGGCAGCCTCTGAGCCCACGAGGGGTGCATCCCGATGATAAAGAAAATCACAGCAAGAAGAATGAAACCGAATTGTGCAACATCCATGAAAATACCCTGAATAACCGTAAAAAAGAAGAGATCGATCACTTCAATAAGGGCATAAAGAAAGAGAAAAAATAAACCTGGCAGAAAGTCATGTTTATCCCATTTAAGGGCAAGTACTACTGCCAGGAGAGCCACACCAAACTGGATAATTCCATACAGGATTATACCCGATGCCAGAAGTGTCGGGATCATTTCTACATCAACCTTAGCAGATGCATGCGTGTGCTGATGTATTTAATAATTAGTATAGAATTTTTTAAATATTATATACCAGGAATGCACATGAAAAGGAACCTGTAACCAATGATCCTACGATAAAGCTTTCAGAAAACTTTTTTTAAAATAACGGGACTAGGGAATTTTCCGGGGCGTGTAGCGCGCCCAGATAATTCCATGTTCCAGAACCTCAGAATGCTGAAGCCACAGAGGGATCGATACGTCATGCATTCCCGTGTTCAGGGGATTAAATATGGTCGGACCCGCCTCACCTCCTGCAAGGACCGGATGGATCATCACACTTACCTCGTCAACGATTCCCTCACGCAGGAGCACACTGTTGAGCGTCCCCCCACTGTCAACCCGTACAACCTTCACACCATACCGTGCATTCAGTGCTTCGAGTGCAGACCGCAGATCTATGCGGACCTTACCGGTTACAATGGTACCGATATTCCGGTCGGCAAGATAGCTGAGGTAATCTGGTGGTGTTGAAGACGAGCACAGGGCCAGAACATCCCGCATGTACGGCCATTTTTGTATCGCGTCCCAGCAACGCACCCTCCCCCGGCTGTCTGCAATAACGAGAAACGGGCGTGGATCAGGTACTGCGTTTTCCGCCGGCCTAAACAACTCTTCATGTTCCTTTGGTACTTCCAGCGAAGGATTATCCCTGACTGCGGCAAGGACTGTTTCGCTCCCGAAAAGTATGGCATCGGGATTCCATTGCGCAGCAAGTGAGTAGTACAGATCAAGGTCAGCGGGAAAGTTCGTGATCCGGCCATCGAGGCTCATCGCATTATGGAGAATAACGCGTGGTAGCATAACATGACTCCGTACAGAAATTTCACATTTCTTTATTTAAACAACGCTCGTACGGTGTGAAAATAGGAAAGATACAGATTTTTTAGAGGTCCTAGGAAGAGTAAAATGAGATAATAAATGCATAAACTGTCATTCAGGTCATGAACCTCATGCTATCCAGATCGGATAGTATGACAGAATTTTTCATGAGCATTCGCTCGTGTATAAAATTTCATAGAACGGATTACCGTGTAAAGTAAGGAAGGTGATAGCAGCTTGGTATGATTCCCGAGGACTCGCGTACCTCAGTACAACATACTACGTGAGCTGGCTTAACTTCTGGGTTCGGAATGAGACCAGGTGTGTCCCAGCTGCTATGGCCGCTATCACCACAAATACGGGGTAAAACCCCAAAGCCAAGGTCCGGATTTGAACCGGAGTGTAGTTGATCTGCAGTCAACCGCGTGGCCGCTCCGCCACCTTGGCGACCGTGTAGTCTGATACCCTATTTTCTATGTCAGGATAGGATATAAGGTTTGCACACAGAATTTCGTCTGGGTTTAACGTGGTGAGCACTAGTGATTGGACGTTAGTACTTGCGGACTGAACACGTCGTTACCTTCGTGCGTACATCCCAAGCCTATCAATCGGGTCTTTTACCCGTGTCCTCAGCGGAGTCTCTTTTTAGGCCGGGTTTCAAGCTTAGATGCTTTCAGCTTTTATCCCTTGGCGCGTAGCTGCTCGGCACTGCCTTGTCAGACAACCGATCGACCAGAGGCGCCGAATGAAAGTT
>JBFZEZ010000028.1:0-7200 GCA_041306585.1 Spirochaetota bacterium
CGACCAGGCCTCGCAGTGACAGATAATATCATGAAAGGCCCCTTTCCGCACAACCTCCATCAACAAGCTAGAGAAAGTAACCCCGCAAGATGTAAAAGAATAGTGAAAATATACTTTTCAGGCCCTGGAGAATTTTTTTATGAAATATCCGCATTGACAATTTTCAAAGAATGTTTTTTATATGATGAAAAACATTCTTTTGTGAAATTATAAAATTTTTTGCAGCGGGAATCTCTATGATATATGCCTTCGATGAGATAAGTGGATATTGCCGATCTACTGTAATATTTTTCATTATTATCATTCCGTCGCTGTTTGGTTGTAAAAACAATGAGCTTTACAAAAGCCACGACTTCATCATGGGCACAATCGTGAAGCAGCATGTTTATGGAACCTCAGGGGAGTTGGCCGCAAACGAGGCCATTGTAAAACTCAGGGAGCTTGAAGCCCTGCTCAGTTTTTATGCCCCGAAAAGCGATATCTCAAAACTCAACCGTTCTGCAGGCGGTCAGCCCGTCATACTCAACACTGAAACAATCCTCCTTCTTGAAAAATCCCTGATGTACGCCCGGCTGACCGGCGGGGCGTTTAACATCATGGTCGGGCCTCTCGTAAAACGATGGGGCGCTTCTGCCGGCGCGATCCCTATTCCATCTGCATCAGAGATATCCTCGCTGCTCGGCCTTATACAGTATCAGGATTGTTTGCTCGATATCAGGCGTAATGCTGTACAACTCGCGCGTATTGGAGAAATGGTAGACCTGGGCGGGATAGCAAAAGGATATGCAAGCGATGTGGTCCTTGCGATTTACAGGCGTTATGGTATTACTTCCGCCATCTTCGATATCGGCGGAAATATCGGTCTTATCGGCAACAGGCCGGATGGCAGGTCATGGAATATTGGGATTCAGGACCCATTTAAGGAACGGGGAAAGTTTATAGGATACCTCTCACTCTCGGAAAAATCGCTATCCACATCAGGATCTTATGAACGCAATTTCGTGAAAAACGGGAAACGCTATTCTCATATAATTGATCCGCGCACTGGCCGTCCATCGGAATCAGGACTGGCAAGCGCTACCATCATCTCCAGCTCTTCCGTTGAGAGTGATGCCCTGTCAACAGGGGTTTTCATACTCGGCGCTGAGAGGGGAATAGAAGTAGTTAAAAAGTTAGAGGGAACAGAGGCCCTTCTAATAACAGATCAATACACGATTTTGTTGACCCGGGGCCTGAAAGGAAAATTTTCTCTGACCGGCTCCCGGGAACAGTATAAAGTTATTTACATGTAAACGGTCAAATTATAGCGTAGCCAGAATTATAAAATAGGGATAGTCAAATGGGGAAACCAGTGAAGTCAATCAGAGGCGGGGTCAGTATCCCCCACCACAAGAACACTGAGAATTACGCAACAGAAATAATGGGAGTCCCGCGCCGGGTCATTATTCCGATGGTTCAGCATATTGGAGCCCCCTGCCAGCCTATCGTACAAAAGGGGGACCTGGTCAAAGTTGGACAAAAAATCGGCAGCAGCAGCGCGGCAATCTCATCCCCGGTCCATTCAAGCGTATCGGGGACTGTCGTAGACATACGTCCCATCCTGTATGCCGGCGGTACCGAGGTTATTTCTGTTGAAATCGAATCTGACGGTACACAGCAGGTGCACGAAAGTGTCCAGCCGCCGCAGTTGGGCGACCGCGAGGCCCTTATCAATGCCATACGCGAGTCGGGGCTGGTGGGTCTGGGTGGCGCCGGTTTTCCCACTGCAGTCAAACTCTCCCCTCCAAAAGATAAAAAGCTCGATCTCCTCATCATCAATGGGGCAGAATGCGAATCCTACATTACCTCCGATTACCGTGAGATGATCGAAAACCCCGATTCAGTGATAGAAGGTGTGCGCATCATTATGGAACTCACCGGGATTCCAAAAGCCCTTATCGGCATCGAATCGAACAAACCCGAGGCAATTCGTTTACTGTCTGAAAGGATAGCCGGCGACAAAGCCATCGATATAATCACCCTGAAAACCCGCTACCCGCAGGGGGGCGAGAAACAGCTTATCTATGCTGTCACCGGACGTAAAGTCCCCACAGGCAGATTGCCTTCCGATGTCGGTGTGCTGGTTCATAATGTGGCAACTGTGTCCTTTATTGCCGGATTCGTAAAAACAGGGATGCCGCTTATCAAAAAGAAAGTGACAGTCGACGGCCCGGCAATCGCTACGCCAAAAAATGTGGAGATACTGATCGGTACACCGATCAGGGAGGTTTTCGATTTCTGCGGGGGATTCAGCGGAAAACCGGGGAAAATAATCATGGGCGGGCCCATGATGGGGGTTGCGCAATTCTCGCTTGAAAACACCGTCATTAAGCAGACCAACGCCCTCCTGGTATTTACCGAAGAGATAGCGCGCATCCCGGCTGAAATCGCATGCATTAAATGCTCCCGGTGCGTTGCTGCATGTCCCATGAACCTTCTTCCGCTTTATTTCAATGCATGCACCGAAAAAGGCATGTTCAAGCGCCTGCAGGATTTACATGTTCTTGATTGTATTGAATGCGGATGCTGCTCGTATGTCTGCCCATCAGCCAGACGGCTCGTACAGTCAATCAGGTATGGGAAAGCCGAGCTTCGAAAACTGGCACAGGAAGTGAAATAAACCCTGCCCTGCGCGGCAGTGCCGTTATATGAAAAAATAGTGATCATAAGGGGAAATGAGAGTGGAACAGAATACCAATATTTTAATTGCCGGATCATCACCGCACCTTAAAAGCGATAGTACGGCCAGAAAGATCATGCTCGATGTCATTATTGCCATGCTCCCGGTGACCGCAGCTGCGATATACTTTTTCGGAATCAAGGCTGTACTGGTGATCGCCGTAACGACAGCCGCATGCGTCCTTGCTGAATTTATAATGAACAAAATAATGAAAAAGCCGGTCACAATCGGAGATTTGAGCGCAGTTGTCACGGGGATGCTCCTTGCATTTAATCTACCCCCGAACATCCCCCTGTGGATGGCCGCTGTCGGCGGGGCTTTTGCCATTATTGTGGTCAAACAGCTCTTTGGCGGACTCGGTATGAATTTCATCAACCCCGCCCTCTCAGCTAGGGCTTTTCTTATGGCGTCCTGGCCAGTGGCAATGACGACCTGGACCGAACCCCTTGTAGACACAATTTCATCCGCCACTCCCCTTGCCATTTTGAAGGGATCTGAGACTGCCGGTGTTGCGCTTCCCTCTCTCCTTTCATTGTTTACCGGGAGCGTTGCCGGATCCCTTGGTGAGACGTCAGCCCTGGCGATTCTCATCGGCGCCGCCTACATGCTCGTCCGCAGGGTCATCACCTTCGAGATCCCGACTGCCTACATAGGGACGGTCGCACTGACGAGCTGGGTCCTCGGCGGCTCCACCCTCTTCACCGGAAACGTTTTATATCACCTGCTTGCCGGAGGGCTCATGCTCGGAGCATTCTTCATGGCTACCGATTATCCGACCTCCCCCATAACCGCACGGGGTAAGATTGTATTCGGGATCGGATGCGGCCTTCTGACGACAATTATTCGACTTTACGGCGGCTACCCGGAAGGGGTGTGCTATTCTATTCTGATTATGAACCTCACCGTTCCTCTGATTGACAAATTTTTAATTCCGAAAAGTTTTGGAGGAGAATAAAACGATGGGCGAAATTCTAAAAACAACCACCCCTTTGGCCGCTCTCTGCCTTATAGTCGGATTGTGTCTTTCGTATGTCAATGCCCTTACCAAGGGACCGATTGAGATCCGTAAAAAAGAAGACGCTGAACGCAGAAGAAAAGAAGTATTGGTTGATGCCCGTACTTTTAACGAGGTGCTCGATTGGTCTTCAAAAGCCCCCGATGGGAATACCATTAAAAGCATATTCAGGGGTATGGACGGTGAAAAACCGGTGGGATATGTCTTCAGCGCTTCTCCCCGCGGATACGGGGGGGAGATGGATGTTATCATAGGGATATCGAAGGAGGGTTTGGTCACCGGTGTAAAACTTGGAGAAAACAGGGAGACTCCGGGTCTCGGCACCAGGGCCGGTATGCCCCCCTTTATCACCCAGTTTCCCGGCAAAAAGGTCTTCGATCCTGTCAATCTCGTAAAGATGAATCCGGGGGCCAATGATATTCAAGCCATAGCCGGGGCTACCATTTCATCGCGTGCTGTTACCATTGCGGTTCAGAATGCCGCACACCTGGCCCGCGTACTCATTGACGAGGAGAAAAACATCAAATGAAAATTCTTGATATTATAATGAATGGAATCACTACAGAAAATCCGACCACACGGCTGGTACTCGGTACATGCCCCACACTCGCAGTCACGACCTCTGCCATCAACGGCATCGGCATGGGGGTTTCAACGCTTGCCGTTCTGGTTGGATCAAATATCGTCATCTCCATGCTGCGTAAAGTCATCCCGGACAAAGTACGAATTCCCGCTTACGTGACTGTTATTGCCGGTTTTGTCACAATTGTACAATTTCTCATCAAAGCCTATGCGCCGTCAATCGACAACGCCTTGGGCATCTTTATCCCGCTCATCGTTGTCAATTGCATCATTCTTGCCCGTGCTGAGGCCTTTGCCAACAAAAACGGTGTCATCGATTCAGCGGCTGACGGGATCGGCATGGGTATCGGATTTACCATCATGCTCATGATTATCGGAGGCGCACGTGAAATTCTGGGGAACGGTTCCATCTTTGGATTCGATCTTTTCAGTCAGACAGTCAGCCCGGCACTGATCATGATACTCCCCCCGGGCGGCTTTCTCGCTTTCGGCACGCTCATCGGCATAGTGAATGTCATGTCTGAAAAGAAAATCACCCAGATCGGATGTGAATCTTGCGGCGCCCCTTGCAAAAGAAATGTGAACGTGGAGTAATATAATGTTTGAACAAATAGCAACATCATTCATCTCGGCAATCCTGATTGAAAACTTTGTCCTCGTGCGATTTTTGGGGATTTGCCCTTTCCTCGGTGTATCCAAAAGCCTTTCCACGGCTACCGGTATGGGGGGAGCAGTTGTATTCGTTATGGCCCTCTCATCGGCAATCACATGGCTCACACAGTATTACATACTGGAACCATTGGGCATTGAATTTCTTCAGACACTCACCTTTATTCTCGTCATCGCCGCGCTTGTGCAGCTTGTCGAGCTCATCCTTAAAAAAACAAGCCGTGTATTATATAACTCACTCGGGGTATATCTCCCGCTCATAACAACCAACTGTGCAATACTTGCAGTCTGCATTATTAATATTCAAAAAGGCTTCGATTTCATCAATGCCGTCCTGTACGGTACTTTCGCAGGAATGGGTTTCACCCTTGCGATTGTGCTTTTTGCCGGTATCCGCGAGCGGATGGAACTCTTCTCGGACATCCCGGAAAATCTGAGGGGCTTTCCCATATCACTCATAGCTGCATCACTGGTTTCCCTTGCTTTTTTCGGATTTCAGGGCCTTGTTAAATAAGAGAAGCGGAGAGGATTCATGAACGAAATAATACTGTCAACAATCATTCTGGGACTCATGGGGATCGTCTTCGGGGCTGGTCTCGCAGTCGCATCAAAAATTTTTGCTGTTGAGGAGAACGAGCTTGCCGTCAAGGTCCGCGCCCTGCTCCCCGGTGCCAATTGCGGCGCCTGCGGGTATCCCGGATGCGACAACCTCGCAGCCGCTATCGTCGATGGCACGGCCAGGGTGTTTGACTGCCCGGTAAGTAATGAAGCCGTTGTCAGTCAGATAGCTGAAATCCTTGGAGTACAGGTCAAAAATACTGTTCGTGAAGTAGCAAGGGTTTTATGCAGCGGGAATTGCGAGGTGAGCAGCAATAAATTTTTATACGACGGAATTAAAGATTGTTCTGCCGTAACACAGATATTCGGCGGCTTCAAGTCATGCTACTACGGATGCCTTGGTTTTGGAAATTGTCAAAAGGCATGTCCCTTCGGCGCCATCAACCTCGACAAAGGCATTGCCATAGTGGATGAAAACAAATGCAAAGCCTGCGGCTTGTGCGTCAAGGCATGCCCGAAGATGCTCATTACCATGGTACCGGTCAACAAACGATACCTGGTATTCTGCAAATCAAAAGACAAGGGAGCGACAACTAAAAAGTATTGTACTGTCGGATGCATCGGATGCACCCGCTGTGTAAAGGCCTGTGCCTATAACGCAATCACCATGGAAGGGCCTCTTTCTAAAATCGATCCCTGTCTTTGCACCAACTGCGGGGAGTGCGAAAAGGTGTGCCCAACCCATTCAATTGTTAAGATTTCGGAAAAGTAATCATGAAAATTGTACTTTCAAAATCAGGACTAGCCCACCATCCCGCTATTCTCATTCAAACCTGCCAGATATTTTCTGTACACCTCCGCGCTCATGGCGTCCATGTCGCGAATATGAAATCCGATTTTGATGATATTATTACTGCAGATATCGACATGCCTCACGTCTCCGCATAACGACGCCTTTTTATAGCCGGGGAGGAACACATCAAAACAGGCCAGGGTGTCTTTCTTAAAAAAGGAAAGGTAGCGGCGTTTGTTGAAAACGATGCCGATTCCATTAGGCGAAATATCTTTAACCGGAAACTGAGTCTCGTTTTGCGAAAAAAGTTTCAGCTCCTGCTCCATGCTCCGGGCAAGGTTGCACATGGTCTTTATTGATTGCATCGCCCCGAGAGACAGGGGGGTTGTGCTGTTAGCCTGGATGTAACCGTAGGGAATCTTTCCATTATACATGATTGGCATCGAAATTTCCGAGCAGAGTTCCTTGTGGCGGCTGAGCAGCGGGTCATTACCGTAGATCTCCCTGAGGTATATGTTGATCATCGTTTCATTATCAGCTATGTTTACTTTTCGAAAATTGGGAATGAAAATCGGTTTCCCGTATGTACGAAAATATCGGAGACGCGCGTCTGCTGATTCACGGTCGGCAAAATAAATGTTGAGGTACTCCACTTCAAGAACGTTTTTCCCCTGAATGTTTTCTCTTATGCGGTTCAGCTTCTTTTGCTCCCCGGCCATCTGCTCCTGCAGCAGAGACTCGGACACGATGCCGCTCACATACACGACCTTTCGTGTATCGGACTTTATGTCGGTACGGCCGTCAAGGCGCGGGGATGACACGATCTGAAACTTTAACGGATTGAAAACCATAACATTGTTTTGA
>JBFZEZ010000029.1:0-9823 GCA_041306585.1 Spirochaetota bacterium
CATCACCTGTAATATTAATATCCCCCGATTCACCGTTCCCGGTTACTATATGGTCGGGTTTGCCGTCAATGACTATGGATTTTTTGCCGTTCACCGCGATGATCGCCGAATCCCCCTTGTATTCGACAGAACTCAATCCACCGAGGGCCTTGTGATTGTATGGCCTTACAACGATGTAGAGAACAGGATTTTTCAGCTTCGTTTTACAAAGGCAATCAATCTCAAGAATGGCTTCATCAATTGTACTGCGCGCCCCGTAAAGTGTCGATCTGACGACGAAGGCGGTTTCCTCCCAGACGGTCTGCACCAGTGAATTATCCGGATTTTTTTCCTGTTTTACCGCATTGATATTTTCAGAAGGCCGCATAAGCACGCCGTTGGAATACATCCATATTTCGATCGACCAGGTAGAGTATGACGGGGAGAACATGCCTGAAGGATCTATCGCAATTTCTTCTTCAGATAAAAAATTGGTAAATACAACCGAATTACGATTTGCATTATTTATCAGTATTGGTGGTGTAATGACATTATACACCGATGAATTTTTCTTAAGCGAGGTGTTCAGCCACAGGGGACATCTAAACGAAGAAAATTTCTGGAAAAGGGTATAATTATGTATTCCTTTCGAGATGTCCTTGTTATAACGGAGTGTATTCTCAGGTTTTATTTTGATCTTACCTGACTTAGCAAGATCCATGTATGTCTCACTATCTTTTTTTCCCTGAAATAATTCCAATGCCGACCGCGATTGTATTCTATTGAAAACTTAAAAACTAATCTACTTTAAAGGATTTTATCGCATCATCTTCATTCTCATGGATGTCGAACATATCCATCAACTCAACAACTTCAAATATTTTTTTTACTGCACTGTTCATATTGCACAGTTTCAGTTTTCTTTTTGACTCTTTCAATATCCTCATTGTAGAAACAAATATCCTGAGCCCGGAACTGCTCATATACTCAACTTCCTTTAGGTTAAGCAGGAGATGTTTATCCGGCTGATTCTGAATAATATTGTTTATTTCTTTTTCGATTTCAGCAGAAAGATGAACATCCAATCTGCCAGACAAGAAAATCTCAACAACATTATCAACCTTTTTTGTTTTAAGCTCCATATACATCTCCCATAATTATCAATAATTATTAATAAAGATACAATGTCACAATATTACATGTTAATCTGATAAAATCAATTAAAAAAAAGAAAATATAAAAAAAATAATATAAAAATATGCGGTTTAATAGTCACCATCCTGAATCTTCCGTCATATTTTAAAAAAAGATACCAATACTGATACTATTCCTTCCCGTCATCCGCCTGTTTCTTCGTTATCATAAGCCCGATCATTGTGAGCAGGAATACCACAGCAAACAAAATACCCATGACAACAATGAGAAGATGGTATTTGCTGCTTGCTAAAATTGAGAAAAACGACCCCTTGGCTTCCATTTTAAGAGAAATAACATTCGCTATGGATAAAATTACCGCCAGGAAAGGGAAAACAACTCCATTGAAATGAATTATGCCCCGATATTTGAGTGGATCAAACAGCGGCATTATCATTGCCAGGCCTGATGTCAAAAGCAATGCGGAAAAAATTCTGAACATGAAATACAATGGGGCCAGGATTTCATCATTCATAATCTGGTTGAGCCAGTTTTCTGCAAATGCAGCGCCGGAATCACTTTGGTCAATGGCAGGATTAATTTCCTCAGCGGATTGTTCAGTACCAGCTGGAACCTCCTGTTTCTGGGTCACTACAAAAAGCTTAAACACGTTGATTGGAGATGAAAAAAAAGCAAGCCCGATCACGACATACACCATACCCACAACAAGTACTATAAACTGTAGAATATTAGTAGCCCGGGAACGCATTGGCAGAACCTCCTGTTGAACAGTCTCATGATAACGCGATACATGTATTTACAGAGACCTGCATTACTTACAATCAGGACTCATAGACTGCAAGCATAAATTTTATTAAATGTTAATTTTAAAGGGTTAATGCTCATTCTCATCGGATGAGATGGAACTCAAAGCGATCAAACCTTCAGCAGGTTCATTGCGGTTTCCTCGGAAGTCTCGAAGATCCTCTCGATGTTCCGGTATCCTGATGGAAAAGAAAGATTGATGATTTTGTCAGCGGCCAGTTTCGCCATGTAATCTGCAGGGAGCCGGTAGGCCTGGTTTATATACTTTCTATAAAATGCCGATATCCTGTCAAACGGGGGGCTGAACCTCTCAATCGAATCAACTGAAACATAATAAATTTCATCAAAACCCGCAGCGATCATATCCTCCGGAGCGGCCCCTTTGAATGGGTACCCGGAATGATACCGTGATCCGGCAATCTCCTGCGGTTCAAATATCGGAAAGTGGAGCAAAGATGCGGTAAGGAGATCGGAGACCGGTCCGGTTGTGAACAATTCACGGTCATTACTGCCTGAGCAGAGCATGGCGGCTGGAATTTCAGAAAACTCCTCCACCCTCATTGTACCCGCGATTTCACGTGCAATCTTTGCAATCCGATTTGAACTGAATATAAAATCATCACGGAACACATAGCTGAAAAGTTTATTGATTTTCTTTTCAGAAAAGATGTCTAGAAGTCTGCCAAGATAGGCATCCTTCCCGGGATTAAGCAGAAACAGGACCACTATCAGGTATGCCATTGAAGAAGTATAATACACATCGAAATCAATTTTCATCTTCCGGGCTGCATGCAGGAACCCGGCATAGTATAATGATTCAAAAAGGTTCGTGCCGAGCACACATGCCCTTCTCGTTTTTATCACAGGGTGAATGAAGTCTTTCATCACACCGCGGTCAGAGAGGGTCAAAATCGTATAAAAAATCCCCTCTTCCTTGCTCATAGGATAACGCGGGAGAATAAGGCCTCCGTGAAAATTCTTCATGCCCCTCATATAATGCTGGTTTGCAACGTAATAAATACGCTGCCCCCCGCGGACAATGCCGTCGTACATGCCGTGAACAAGCTGCCGGTCCTTTTTGTTTTTCAGCATGGTGAAGACCATGTCGGATACCGCGATCGCTTCATTCCTGAGCCCGATGTCATCGCAGCCGGTGTCGAGTATTATATAATTATATTCATTTGAAAGCATAAACAGGAGCGGGGAAAGTATACCCGGATCGACCCGGACCTTTGAATTATGGGCGACATTCAAAATGTTCAGGTTGTCTGATATCCTCTGCATCTTGTCATTGACAGGATCCGATGAGTCCGAGTTATTTACCTGCCTGTGAGAAACGGGCGGGAGAATTTTCTTCTCGTAAAATTCAAATATTGACTCCCCTTTGTACGAGAGGTCGAGCACGATGGTTTTGCCATGCTGGGCCAGTGAGAGCCCGAGGAGGGAAGCAAAAAAAGATTTCCCCGAATATGGCTGGGGAGAGCATACTGTTATGATCTTCGTCTTACTCATAATGCGCCCTTGCCATCCCTTGGCAGGCTGAAAACCGAGTTTCCCGGCAACCGAAAGATAACCCCGAAGGGCCTTGTAGTGCCTGATTAAAAATTTATACAAATTGCCGCTGTCGATTGAAGCATACGGTGTATCGGCAAGCGCCTTGACCATGGTCCCCTGGTATCCCTGTGTAAAAGGAATTTCCCCAAGAACCGATCCTGCCGAAAGGAACAGGTTGCCACTCTTCCCGGGCAATTCAGCCTCAAGCATGCCGCCAAGGGGAATGATGAGGGACTGCGCCTTCCTGAGATCAAAAAAACTCCCCTTGTCGATCTGCGAAATCGTACTGAGCGAACGAAGTTCATCTAATTCCTTACCGGTGAGGTGACGAAAGAGGCCGATCCCCTGGATTATTTCTTTGAAATCATTCATATGATGCCCATGAAGTCCTTAATTATTTCTCAGCATCTGTATCAACTCTACTTTCCCGAGGAGCTCTATCGGCCTCGTGTTTGCAAAATCAATCGCCTGCTGTGAGAAATCACCGGTTGCTATAATAATGATTCTGCTTGCATTTTTCGGCTTCATCGATTCAGAAAGCTTTCGCAGGACCTTCTCCTGGATCACATCCGTTGTCCTTATTACTCGGAACAGTTTGTTGGTCTGTCGGGTATTGCGCCACTTCCCGTCTGAATCGGTGGCGGTGAATTCTATCTCAGTATCACTTATGATGTCACAATCGAGAATTCTGTTCCCCATCCCCTCCACAATCTTCCGGGAATCGTGCTCAAACTGGGAAAGCCCGGAGATGAGAAAATCTTTTATCCTGTCATCCTGGCGGAACTCCGAATATATTTTCAGCTTCCCCGAAACGTCCTTGAAATTATTATTAACCTCGTGTATCTTCTCCCAGTTAAAAATAGCCGCTGAAAAGTCGCGCATCTTTTCCTGGCATTCGGCAAGGTAATAACGCAGGTTCAATTCTGTATCGCTTCCCCTCCGTGCAAATTTCAAGCCCCGCTCAAGCTCCATCATTGCCTTAGGCATCTGATTCCGTTCGAGGTAGCATGACCCCTTGGCAAGAAAGCACTTGACCCGAAGTTCCTCATTTTTTTGTGCAATTTCGAATTCCTTCACGGCCCAGTCGTGGTCCCCGATCTGCCTGAGGGTGAGCCCGAGAAAATAGTGAGCGCGGTAGTTGGCCGGGTCGATCTTGATTGACTCAAGAAACATCGACTTTGCGTCGGGAAATAAATTATTCCTGTAATATATCTGGCCGAGGTAATAAAACGACATGTCATGTTTCGTATTGTTTGCAAGGCATTTTTTAAAGAAAGCTGTTGCCTTATCAAATGACCCGGAATTGAAAAAAATCCTGCCAAGCTCATAATAATATTCATAATTGTCAGGATCAATCTTCGTGAGAATAAGAAATTCCTTCTTTGCATCTTCCCACGACTCCCGCTCAATGTACAGCTTGGCAAGAGACGAACGGATCGTTTTCTCTTTTATTCGCTCGTCGTACTTAGCCAGTTTCAGGACCTGCCGGTACTCGACAATTGAATACTGCATGTTTCCTTCAAGAAGGTACGCCTCTGCGAGGAGATAATGCGCATATGAATTCCGGTCGTCCTTTTCAAGTATTTCATCGAGTTTTTTGATGGCGAATTTCGCCTGCCCGGACTCAATCATCCGGGCTATCTCTTCAAGTTTCTTGGGGAGGACATAGGTATGCACAATATACAGGACAACAATCCCGAAAAAAATGAAAAATAAAAATATGATAAAATATGTTACATACATAATGGTTCCGAATCTAGACGCATCAGTACTGCGTCTCTACGAAAAATTTTATCCAAAATAACTATTGACAAATTCATTGCCATCAAAAATTATAACTTTCGTTCAAACGGGGACGTAGCTCAGTTGGGAGAGCGCTTGAATGGCATTCAAGAGGTCGAGGGTTCGATTCCCTTCGTCTCCACATCCCCTATTTAAACTCTTCCCCGTGAATCGTAGTAAATTTCCTGATCAACAGCCTTCGTTTCCCCGCTGGAATGTTTATTGCAACCTCATCCCCCACTATTTTATTCTGCAGGGCAATCCCGATGGGTGACGACATGGATATTTTACCATCGGCAGGGTTTACCTCATTCGCGGAAACAAGGGTAAATTCCGATTGTTCCCCTGTGTCCGTATCCGTGACGGAAACTTTTGAACCGAATGAAATTTTATCCTTTAATATATTCGCAAAATTCAAATTATTGAGCTGCCCCAGCTGTTCGGCAAGCTGTGAAATCCTCGCCTTGACAAAAGACTGGCGTTCCCGCGCGGCATGATATTCGGCATTTTCTTTCAAATCCCCATATGTACGCGCTTCCGCGATCTTTTTAGGCAATTCAATTTTAAACTCATATTTCAAACGCTCAAGTTCATCCTTGATTGTCTTCTTTTTTTCATCCAGGTCATTGCTCATTATACACTCCTCCAGAACCTTCAGGTCCCTGTTGCTTGATTGTCATCAGTTGCCATTATGTATCTTAATAAGAATTTTAATGTTCTTATTCTTGTCTTTTTTAACCGTGAAACCGTTGTCCTTTAATGATTTTTCTATCTTATAAGACAATAAATCAACAATTTTTTTATTCATAAAAGTTCATCCTTGAACAAATTTGATAATCTGAAAATACATCCGTATATTTTCATCACCCCCCCTCCAGGGGGAATTGTGCATGCCACTAGAATTAAGTTTCGGAAAAAAAAAAGGTAGAAATTAAGTAGTATTATTAAAATAATGAATTAATCCCTGAGGAGCACGACCTCGCCAAACCCCGAGAGTTTTTCCTTTAATGATTCTTTCCCGACAATTACAAATACAAACCCTTTTGCGAATAATTTTCCCGTTTCCCGCAGCACGTCTTCATCGGTTACCATGTTGATCTGCTTCAGGTATTCCTGAAAATAGTTGTCAGGCAGGTTGTTATAGGCGATGTCAATGTAATTTCCCAGGATATTCGACGGAGTGTCGAAATTGAAAACAAAGCTGTTATTGATCGAATCCTGGGACCATTGGAGTTCCTGGGCCGTTATTTTCTCCCTGGCGATCGTTGAAAAATTCTCCTGAAACAGGGAGAGCACTGTTGCAGCGGATTCATTCTGGGTCTGCGCAAACGCAAGGAAGACCCCGGTTTTCGAACGCGCGCGCAGGAGGGACTGGACGGAATACGCAAGGCCCCGTTTGACCCTGATCTCATACATCAGGCGGGAATTAAACGAACCCCCTCCCAGGATATAATTCATGACCGAGAGCGCGTATTGAGCATCATCTGCGATCCGCGGGGCGATGGTGCCGGCAACGATCGTTGCCTGGGGTATGTCGCGGACGTAGAGAAATATCTTCTTCCGGGCCGACTCGATGGTTTTCCCTGCCTTTTCATGATCAACAGCGTATTCTATCTTCTGACCGGGGACAAGGGGTGAAAAGGACGCGTGTGCATATTTTTTCACTTCATCGAAAGAAATCGATGTCGATATCCCCATTAGAATATTCTTTGCGCAGCAGTATTTCTGCCATGCATTCCTGACATCATCGAGGGTATACTTCCTGACGTGATCCTCCTTTAAAACGACCCCGTATCCGCCGCCGTCAAAAATGATCTCGCGGGTCTTTTCAAAAGCTATATTGGCCGGATCATCGTAGTTGCGTTTTATTTCCTCAATGACGAGGGAACGCGCAGTATCGAAGTCCCCCTGGTTGAAGTTCGGGTTGGCCATCAGATCGGCAATCACCTCGAACGCCTCGCGGGCAAACCGCTTGAGCACACGCACGCTTATCAGGGTGTTTTCCCATGAGGAATCAATGGAAATCTTCCCCCCGATAGATTCGATAAATGCATGGAGTTTCTGCCCGGGATAAGCGCGTGACCCCGCAACCAGGAGGTTCTGGGCGATCAGCTCTGCGGTCCCTGCAGTTTCCCTTGTTTCATACAGCTTCCCATAACCGATCGAGGCGACGATCGTCAGTTGCGGGAGCTCATCCTTTATATAAAATATCTTCAGCCCGTTATCCATTACTGATGCGGTCACCGGAGGAAGCTGCAAATCCCGGATATCCCCGGCACCGCTTCCGGTGTTTCCAATCAAAATACATGCCGCAGCACATACGATGATTAAGGCAATCGGCTTCTTTTTCATCCTATTTATCCCTCTTCCTCGAATCATTCAGAACACCCACAGTCCTGTTATCCGGAACAAGGTACATCTGGACAACCTGCTTCACATCCGAGACAGTGAGTTCCCTGATTATCTTCAGGTAACTGACCGCATAGCGCCAATCGCCGAAGATCGTCTGGTAATAGCTTACCAAATGCGCAATACCGCTGTTCGTCGAAAGACCGAACACCATTTCCGATTCGATCTTTGAGACCACTTTACGTATCTCCTGTTCACTCACATCCGCAGCCAAATGCGCGAGCTCATCGTAAATCGCCTTTTCGATATCAGGGGTTGAGTAGCCGTTATTCGGCGCGGCGATGATCACAAAAAGGTTGTCATAACGCGACCCGGGCCAGCCTGTTGATATCTCAATGTCGGACACCATTTTTTTTTCAAGCACAAGAGAACGGTAGAGCCGCGAACTTTTCCCACCCGCAAGGATGTCGGAGATGATATCAAAAACAAAGTCATTCCGGTCGGGATATGTCGGCTTGTGCCATCCTATCATTATGTAGGGGTTCGATTCAAAATAGAGTTCAAACCGCTTCTCCCCGCGCTGACGGGGTTCCTTTACGGCTATGGGAAGCGGCTCGGGGCGCTTTTCAATGGTCCCGAAATGATCACTGACAACGGCGAAGGTCTTTTCAATATCCTGTTTGCCGACAATTGTAATAATCATTCGCGATGGGATGTAATGCTCCTGATAAAATTTTTTCATGTCGCGCAGCGAGAGAAAGGGGATGCCCGTTCCCCACCCTATGATTGGATGCCGATAAGGGTGCGCGATAAATGCCTGTGCAATGAATTCCTCATAGAGGAGCCCTACTCCGCTCGAGTCATATCGCATGAGGCGCTCCTCGTAGACATTATTCCTTTCAGTATAGAATTCCCTGAACACGGCGTTTTTAAGCCGGTCTGATTCAATTTTCGCCCAAAGCTCGAGCTTCGAAGAAGGGAGCTCAACGAAATAACCGGTCTTGTCCTTCGAAGTCGCAGCATTGAAGCCGACGGCGCCATTCGAAGTATACATCCTGTCGTAGGGAGAGCTGATCACGTATTGCTGCAATTCTTTTTCCAGCTCTTTCAGTCTCTTTTCTAAATCGGGGATCTGGATATTCTTCGGGTTCTCAATCCTCAGACGGTCGAGGGTTTCACCGATGGCCTCAATCTTGTCGAGTATCACTTTCTCTTTCGCATAGTCCCGGGTACCAATGGTATCGGTCCCTTTGAACAACATGTGTTCGAGCAGGTGCGCAGCGCCGATGGTGCTGTAACTCTCGTCGACAGAACCAACCTTGAACGAAATGTCAAACGCCAGGGTCGGCGCATACCCCCTGTTAAGCATTATAACCGTTATACCGTTCGCCAGGGTCCGCGTCACCACGTTCCGGGAAAGATACTCCGAAGAATCACCGATATCCCCGGCGCCGGCAGGCCGGAACATCGACAGAATGCATATAATCAGCACAATAAAAATCCGTTTCATATCATATTCCTTGCAATAGTAATCCCGATATAAGTATTAAATTATTTCTTTGAAGCATTTTCCTGGTCACGCAGAATCTCTTCAGCGAGGATTTTAAGCTTAGGGGAAACCTTAAGCGGCGGAAGTTCCACCTTGGGCCCCTTGTTCTTTCCCAAAAGTTTCCCAAGTGCAAACATCATCCGTTCAAATATTTCTCTGACCTTATCTTCACGTTTTACCATTTGATAATATTTTAGCGCTACCAGGGGCTGTTTTTTATCAAAAAAATAAAAATCTCCGATTCGGGTAAGACCATCCCGATAGTCAGTTTTGATAAAAATCGCCGCAGCCTTATCGATTTCCCCTTTATTGAACAGTTCATTGCCGACCCTGATAAGCTGAACGCGTTCCTTCTCATCCATTACCGGTTGCCCCCTGTGCACTGAATATCCTTATTTTCAATGATTCGATATATAAAGCAAGCACTATGTTTCAAAGAATAATTTATTTTTGACCTGGAGTGAATTACATGTGCTGGTGACGGGGGGGTTGGGGGGTCTTCATGAATAATGGATGGCGATACATATAAAATTAATTTCCTACTCCGGGGGTGAGGCAAAAAATAATCTAAAATAACTTGACAGCATATCAATAATAGATTCTATCAATAACACAATTATACATATCGGTCCCATACCTTTTTTAGGAGAA
>JBFZEZ010000030.1:0-4358 GCA_041306585.1 Spirochaetota bacterium
TATCCCCCCTTGTCTGTTGGATGAAAAATAACAGACCTTGCCGTTTTGGGTTATGAACATCTCGTGCCATACAGTGTTTATATCGGGTCCCAGATTGACCGGGGTCCCCCATTTTTTGTTTTTATAGCTGATGAAGTAAAGGTCCCAGCCTCCGAATCCGCCTGGCCTCATGGATGAGAAAAAAAAGCCGCCCAGGTTCTCAGCAGGGCTGAATGCAATGTCCCCATGTCCGGAATTGATGACAGATGGAAGGGGCTTTTCGTCCTTTACCGAGAAGACGTCAATCTTTGCTTTCATTATCTGCGCCTGATGTATGTTTTCGAGTTCCCATCGGGAAAAATATATGGTTTTGTTATCATTACTCAAGCTCGGGCAGCGTTCGTTTAAGATGGTATTTATGCTGCCCTGCAGGCGCTCGGGTTTTTGCCAGATATTTTCTTCGAAATAGGATATGAAAATATCGTACGTTAATTGGACAGTGCTGACCATCGGGTTATTTGTCTCCCGATTATCTTTCCTGTTGGAAGCGAAGAGGATGATATTACTGTCGTTAGATATGTATGGGGTTTCCTCGTTGAATTCTGTGTTGAGCCATTCGAAAGGTTTCGGCTTGACCCACTCTCCGTCGGTGTAAACAGCAATATAAATATCGGTATCACCTTTCTTTGTTTTAGAGTCAAAAATAAGAACCTGGCCATTGTTCCCGATTGAAGGCGAAAAATCATCCTCCGTTGTATTTAGTAGGGTGCCAAACTTCAATATTGAGCTATATGAGCTATATGAGAATAATTGTTCAGAGATTAATATACATCCGAGTAAAATAACAAAGGAGAGGAGGAAATAAAATATTTTTTTCATTTTAATTATTATCTAATTGCATTTTCAATTGTTTACATGTAAATTTAATGTAAGGTATTTAAGAAAAAAAATCAATTAATTTTTTTATCAAACTGTTTATTTGAAGTTACAATACCTTACAGTAAGTATCGAACGAAAGAGCTAAAAAGAAAATATATTTTATTTTAGTATTAAAATTTTTTTTTCTAATTTTTTTCTATTATATGCCGATACTTTTACTGATCCGGCGGAGGGATGCATGAAAACAGGGAAGTTATGTGTGATGGTGTTTTTTTGTGTATGTGCCTGCACATTATCCGCGCTATATGCTAAAGAATCATATGAAGATTATCGGGGAGGCCGGGAGGATTATTTCAACAATGATAAACCCCTCCCTGAAATAAACAGCGGCGATTTCATGGACGACCTAAGGGAAGCAGTCAGCGACGAAATAGATTCGGCAATGAGCAAGGAACGCAAGGCAAGCACTCGGAAAATACAGAACAAGAGCAAACTCATCCAGGAGGTGCGTCAGATCGTACGTAAAGAGATCGAAGAAGCGATAAACTTGAAACAGAAGGCATATCTTTCCAAAGGAATAATTGAAATTGGGGGGTTTTTCTCTCTCCAGGTAGCAGCAATTGAAGGGAACGAGCAGGACAATCATTTAATTATTAAATTTCTTCCTTCCTGTACCTACTATTTTCTACCAAGTTTTGGGATAAATGTTCGAGTGGGAATTGATATCAATCTGACAACAAATATCCAGAATTACTACGGGCTTGTTGGGCCCCAATTTGTATTTCCGATGGACCGGAGGGAGAAATTTTTGTTTTTTACGACCTTTCTTATCGGCATTACCTATTCCTCAAACATCGGCCAGCCGTTGGGCTACCGATTCGGAAACGACCTTGGTATTAAATTTATTTTTTCTATGGGTTTCGCCATTAATGTCGGCTTGATGATAGCCTTTGATAATGCCGGGCAAACAGTGTCAGGGTTCCAGGATCTTATTGTCCCGACAATCGGTATAACCGCCTGGTTCTGACATATGGTGCATAACGGCCTTGATCTCTTCTCATCTTCATGCGAGAAATACCGCGATAGAAATACTGCATTAATCGCCAATTATACATCTGTAACTTCAGGACTGGCATATAGTTGGGAAATCCTGGCCGCACAGGGACTTAGGCTCAGAAAAATTTTTTCCCCGGAGCACGGATTGTTCGGCACAGAGCAGGACCAGGCGGCGGTGGTGAAAGAACCCGGGATTAATTTTGAAGTCGTGAGCCTCTACGGTGATTCCGCGACCTCCCTTTCTCCCTCACGCGATGAACTTGCTGATATCGATCTGGTAATATTCGACATGCAGGATGTCGGCGCGCGGTATTACACCTTTGTCAACACCATGTGCATGTTCATGAGAGAAATCTCCGGTATGGACATAGAATGTATCGTTCTCGACAGGCCGAATCCTATAGGGGGTGACGCAATCGAAGGGCCGATGCTGCAAGACGCATATCATTCATTTGTCGGTTACCTTCCTGTCCCGGTGCGGCATGGAATGACCGCCGGTGAACTCGCCCTCTTTGCATGGGATTACTACGCTATAGATATCAGACTTACCGTTGTCCCCATGAAAGGCTGGGAGCGCGGGATGTATTTTCAGAATACCGGCCTTCCCTGGGTCCACCCGTCGCCGAATATGCCGACTCCAGGCACTGCGCATGTTTATCCCGGGATGTGTCTTCTTGAAGGCACCACAATTTCAGAAGGGAGGGGGACCACAACCCCGTTTGAAGTTTTCGGTGCACCAGGAATAGATCCTTTTCTTCTTGCCGGTCGTCTCAACGAACTCGGGCTCGATGGCGTTTTTTTCAGGCCGCACTATTTCAAACCCACATTTAACAAATATGCCGGAAAGAATTCCGGGGGTGTTTTTATCCATGTGACAGACAGAAAAAGATACAATAGTTTTGCGGTCGGTGTCGCCTGCGTAAAAGTATTGCATGACGTATGCCCGGAGATGAAATTTCTTCACGGTGTTTATGAGTTCAATTCCGAGCATCCTGCATTTGATCTGCTCGCCGGGAGTTCGCGAATACGGGAGATGATAACAAGGGGGGACCCCCTGCCGGATATTTTTGATTCATGGAAGGTCGAAGAGAAGGAGTTTGGAATGGCAAGAGAGAAATATTTACTTTATTAAAATCTAACGGAGCAAGCACATGTATTTCGATATCGCTGTGATAGCTTTCTATATAATCGGGATCAACATCATCGGTCTTAAATTCGGGAAGTCATCGACGGTCAGCGATTATTTCCTCGGCAACAGGTCGATATCGTGGCCGGTCGTGTGTCTCTCAATCGTGGCAACGGAGACAAGCAGTCTCACTTTTATATCTATCCCGGGTCTGGCGTATATCACTAATCTTGGGTTCCTGCAAATTGCAGCCGGTTATATACTCGGAAGGGTCCTGGTCGCCTTTTTCCTGCTGCCGAAATATTTTGCCGGGAATTATGATACCGCATACCAGCTCTTGAGAGCACGGTTCGGCGACGGTTCCCAGAGGATAATATCGATTGTTTTTCATATAACGCGTCTGCTTGCCGACAGCGTGAGATTGTTCGCAACAGCGATCCCGGTTCTGCTGCTCATGACTAAAGCATGGGGGGAGGGGACTTTCCCCCCGTTTCTTCTCCTCGTTGCCTCGATCATTATCATCGGGTTGGCGACTTTCATATATACCTATTTCGGCGGACTGACCTCGGTCGCGGTTGTCGACAACATACAACTTTTCGTTTATATACTTTCGGCGGTACTGGGTCTGATCTACATTTTTGTCCGCATGGATATGCCGCTGGATGATTTCCTGGGCCGCATCAGTCCTGAAAAATTTGTGATATTTTCAACGGGAATTTCGACGGGATTGAAGGGACTGCTCGGCACCTATAATATTTTTTCCGGGCTCATCGGCGGGATGCTTCTTTCATTCGCTTCACACGGCACCGACCACCTTATGGTGCAGAGGATCCTTGCATGCAGGGACCTGCGTTCGGGACAGAAAGCGATGATTGTGAGCGGGTTCGTGGTGTTCGTGCAATTCTTTCTTTTCATGATGCTTGGAATGTTCATTCACGTGCTCCTGGAGGGGAAAGCATTCGACATCCCGGATAAAATAATGTCATATTTTATTGTTAATTATGCCCCGCCGGGATTGCGCGGTCTTATGCTTGCGGGAATTTTTGCCGCCGCGATGTCAACACTCGCATCATCAATAAATTCCCTTTCATCTTCCACAGCAATAGACATACTCCGCATCCAGGAGAAGGGATATTCTGATGAAAAACAGGTCGCGCTATCGAAAAAGATTTCCCTTGTCTGGACTTGCGTTATTATGCTTATCGCTTCAATGTTTATGGACGTTAAAAATCCCCTTGTGGAAATTGGCCTGGGCATAGCTTCAGTTACGTACGGAGGGATGCTCGGGATATTTATTATGGGTATAGCATTCAAATCA